>RGMU01000388.1 GCA_010021705.1 Chitinophagia bacterium
TACTTTAACAATTATTATATACAACAGCCAACAAATAATGAAAAAGTTACTAACTATTTGTTTTATTACCACCTTTATAGCTACTACAAGTTTTGCGCAGGACAAATATATAAGTGCAGCACAAACCGCACTTAGCCAAAACGACTTGGAGGAAGCGAAAGCGGATATTGACAAGGCAATGTCCACCCCGGAAACCAACACTAAGCCCAAAGCATTGCTTACTAAGGCGCAGGTGTATTATAAACTCAACGAGTCGGATAAGTATAAGGCAAACAACCCTTGGAAAGAGGCTATAGATGCCCTTTTAAAGTTAGTGGAGATAAAACCGGACTATGAAAAAACTAACGTTAATGCGATATTGTATGACGGGCTTATTCGCTATTTTAACGAAGGTATCACTACCTACAACGATGCTAAATACAATGAAGCTCAAGACAACATCAACAAGGTGTTAGCAATATATAACTTGGAGGGTGGTAACAGATTTGCCAAAGAAAGCTACAAAAAGAAAATAGATGAAATAGCAGTGATAGCGCAAAGCCAGCTTGCTCGCGTTGCTTATTCTACACAAAAATATGAAGATGTGATTAAAGTAATGCCTAAAGTACTGGCAGATGCAAGCGGAAAATCAGCAGATAATTACATTATTCTGCTTGAAAGCTATGATAAGTATAATGTGAACAACAACAATAAGGCTACGGTAGAAGAAGGCAATACCATTTCAGAAGCGCGTGCTGCTTTTCCTGACAATGACAACCTCAAAAACATTGAAATTAACTATTACACCAAAAACAACAAAATACCGGAACTGTTGAAAAAATTGGAAGAAGCTGCGGGAAAACAGCCCAACAATAGCGATATACAGTTCAATATAGGGCTAATATATCTTAATATGGCTTTTCCTAAGCAAGATGCTAAAACTACGCCACCGCAAGAGTATGTTTCGAAATCGGAGGCTGCGTTTAAGAAGGCAGTGGAATTGGCACCGGAAAACGCTATTATTAACTACCATAACGGACTACTATACTACAACCTTGCTTCGCAGTATAATGCCCAAATGAACCTGATTACGGGTACTTCTAAGTCTGATAACGACAAGTATAACGGCTTGAAGAAAAAGCGAGATGATATTTTTGGACAAGCGTTGCCTTATTTTGAGAAGTGTTACAGCGTATTATCGGTTACGGAATTTAGCAAATTGAAGCCGGAGGATAAAGATACTTATCGCCAAGATTTAACGGCTTTGGTGCAAATATATTCGGTGCAAAATGTGAAGGCGAAAATTGATATGTATAAAGCAAAATTAGACGCTACAAGGTAGGTTTGACCGATGTTCCGATTACTTTGGGAATCCATGATACGCACTTTTTGTGCCTATCATGGATTTTTTCTTTAACTTTGCGCTATGGCAGCTATCAACTCAAGAATACGGTACGACTGGGCAATGAAACGCCTCCTTAGGGATAAGGAGAATTATGGCATTTTGAGTGGTTTTTTGTCGGCACTGTTAAAGAAAAATATAATAATTACCGGCATCTTAGAAAGCGAAACCAACCAAC
>RGMU01000389.1 GCA_010021705.1 Chitinophagia bacterium
AAGGTGTTTAACGCGCACATAGTGCCGGAAAAGGGCATAACGGCTATGTAGGCTATTAAATGTGGCATTTTCTGCCTTACTTTGTAGTTTTGAATAAGAAAATAAGGCATGGAACATAATTTAGGCATAGGCTCACGCGTAGAGCACTTGCATTTTGGCAGAGGTGTGGTGGTGGACACTGCCTCTGATTTTTACATAATATGGTTTAAGAGTCAGCAGGATACTAAAAATATTAGCAAGGACTTCGCTGGTATAAAGGCGTTGGAAATTGCGGAGGCAGAACCTCAAGGTCCAATAGCCATTGCCGATATAGAGCAAGCCCTGCACAATATACTTGACCAACGGCTACATGATACGCAAATGGTGCCTATGGCGCAAAAGTGGAAACGCGGCACATTAGTACTAAAACCGGGGGATAACTCCCTAAGCAAAGAAATTCCCATAGATACCTTCTTTCACAAAATAGTGATGGTGCGGGATAAAATAAGGGTAATGGAGCAAAAGATAAACGCGCACAAAGGCTTAGACGATGCCGACAAAGTGGAACTACAGCAATATATTACCGGCGTATATGGCTCGCTAACCACATTTAACGTGATGTTTAAAGAGACCATTCACCAATTTAAGGGGGCTTCGGTAAAAGAGGGTTAATTGTTTTATTCCTTATTCATGCGATATTATTATTTTATTCTGTTAATTGTGGGGTGTTGGTTAGCGGGGTGTTTGCCTTCGCCGCACTATCAGCGTCAGGAGGCTGTGCCGCTTAACGAATGGCGGTATGACTTTAAGCCCGTATATAAATTTGAAATAACAGATACTGCTGCCCACTATCGCCCCTTTTTCATTGTGCAGCATACGGAGGCTTATCCGTTTAGCAACTTATGGATGTGGTGGTATATTAAAACACCCGGAGACACAATAATTAAAAAAGAGCGCGTAGAGGTGAAATTGGCAGCCCCCACCGGCAAATGGCTGGGCAGGGGCTTAGGTGGCTTATATGAAGAGCGCGTACCGATAGACTTAGGCGACTCTATATCGTTTAAGCACAAAGGAATTTATGAAATAGCCATTGAGCAAAACATGCGCATCAACCCACTACCGGAAATACTGCATGTGGGGGTGAGGGTGGAGAAAATACGTTAATTATTGTCTGAACTGTGATTTTTGTGAAGTGGTATGATTACTATGACAGGCGTAGGGGCTGAAAATTTTCAGCCCCTACATTAATTTTTTTATTAAACATTTTTCACATCATTCACAAAAATCAAATAAATCACAGTTCTGACAAACACCATTAACCACTAGCAATGCGTCTATTTTCTTCCATTTATTTGCTTTTATTAGTCTATATTATCACCGCTATCCTATTTTGGGAAACTTCGCTGCAAAAGCAAAGTGGTAGGATATATGCGCAAGAAATGCTCACGCTGCAATCACGGATAGACAGCACGCGCTTTCCGCTGTATTATGAGCATCTGAAGGGGGAATTGCAGGTGGGGCTACGCAGGCGCACTTTTCAGTACATAGCCG
>RGMU01000390.1 GCA_010021705.1 Chitinophagia bacterium
ATCTTTTAAACAAAAGCCTTGGCCGATATATAAGCCAAATCGTCGGTTTCTGGATTGATCATCGGTACAGGTTAATACCAAATCACCTAAACCCGCCAAACCACTAAATGTTTGGGCTTTTGCACCTATGTGCAGGCCAAGCTGTGTCATTTCTGCAATTCCACGGGTGATTAATGCCGCTCTTGCATTTGCACCGTAATTTAATCCATCACTTAGTCCACATGCAATGGCTAAAACATTTTTGATAGCGCCACAGATTTGTACACCCAGTAAATCATCAGAGAGATAAACTCGATTATACTCAGAGTGTAATAACTTTTGCCATTCTTTTTGAAAAGATTCATTTTGTCCTGCCACAATTAAGCCTGTGGGTTTTTGTGTGGCAACCTCTTTTGCAAAAGAGGGTCCTGATATCATGGCCATTGGTGTTGGACCATATTTTTCAAGGATAATGTCACTAAAGAGTCGATTGCTGTTGGGGTCGACCCCTTTGGTTAACCAAGCGATACCTTTCTTGGGTAATTGTGGAATATCGGCTAAAAGAGCCATGAATGCATGCGATGGCACCGCAATGAGGACATACTCGGCTTTCAATGCCTCTTGCAGTTCTTTGGTGACTTGTAAATTTTTAGGAAATAGAACATGAGGCAAATGTTTTTTATTTTCACCATGGGCAATGTGTTCTATGTTTCTGGCCCACAGTAATACGTCATGGCCTTGGTTTGCTAAGGCCATGGCAACAGCTGTTCCCCAAGAACCAGCACCAAGTACGGCTATTGAGGAAGCTTTTTTTATCATGACTTTTGTGCCTGTGCTTCTTGTTTTTGGTGCCAGTAAATCGCATCAAAGTTAACTGGAGACAAGACCAATTGTGGGAAACTTCCACGTGTGACTTCTGTGCTGATGGTTTCACGCGCATAAGGGAATAATAAGCTTGGGCAGAAACTTCCAAGTGCATGGTCGAGTTGCTCTTCATTAGCGCCTTGAATGGTAAAAATACCGGCTTGTTCAACTTCGACTAAAAAAGCAACTTTGGATTTATTTTTAACTTCGGCAGTGACCATTAACACCACTTCAAATAAATCTTTTTCAATATTGGTATATTTGACATTAAGGTCTAGATTTAATTCAGGTTCCCATTCTTGTTGAAAAATCTGTGGGCTATTGGGTGCTTCAAAAGAAACATTTTTGGTATAGACTCTTTGAATAAAAAACTGATGTTGTTCAGGTGTAGCTTGTTCTGTCATTTTATTTTCCTTTAACCATGGGTAAATTATCGTTTTGCCAACTGCTTAAGCCGCCTTCTAAGATAGACACCTGCTCAAAGCCTTGCACTTTCAGTTTATCGGCGAGACGAGCTGCTTGTTGTCCTTGTTGGCAAACCAATACAATGGCTTCATTTTGAAAAGGCTTAAAAGCATTTTCATCTTGACCTAACCAAGGGATATTTTTGCTATTTAAAATGTGCCCTTGCTTATAGTTCTGTGAAGTACGAATGTCAATGACTTTGGCATTTTGTCCATTCAGTAA
>RGMU01000040.1 GCA_010021705.1 Chitinophagia bacterium
AGTATGCTTCTGCTACCGATGTGGCTACCCGATTCAGGAATACTACAGCCATGCAGGTAGAAACCCTACCCAAGGGCATTTATCTGATAGAAGTGGTGATAAACGGCAAAAAGACAGTGGGTAAAATTGTAATTGAATAGCTTTAAACTTACCATGCCCGACTATATTAGCATAAAACACCGACACGAGAGCGAAAGACCACGCGAAAAAATGCTACTCCGCGGTGCGGAAGCATTGAATGATGCCGAGCTTTTAGCCATACTTATAGGCACGGGTACAAAAGAAAAATCTGCCATAGACCTGATGCGGGAACTGTTAGATATGGCAGACAACAACCTTTTGCGGTTAGGCAGGCTTAGCCTTGAAGAACTGCAAAGCATTAAAGGTATTGGTGAAGCTAAAGCTATAACAATAGTTGCGGCTATGGAGTTGGGCAAGCGCAGGCAAATGACCGAAGCCATTGCCGATAATCGCATTAGAGGTCCAAGAGATGCCGGAGAAATGCTTGCTGCCATGATAGGCAACCTGCGCCACGAGGAATTTTGGGCAGTGTATTTAGATAACCAATGTTGCATTATAGGCAAAGAAAAAATAGCCGAAGGTGGTATTACGGAAATGACCGTAGATGTGAAAAAAATAATAAAAGGTGCGCTACTCAAAAATGCTAATCGTATTTTATTAGCCCATAATCACCCCTCCGGCAGCTTAGAACCAAGCGAACATGACAAATTACTAACAAAAAGAATAAAACAAGCAGCCCATATCTTTGAAATTCAGCTTTTTGACCATATCATTGTAGCAGGTAACCTACATAGAAGCATGGGAGACCGTGGGCATATTCAATAAACAACACAATTTATGCGTATAATAACCTACAACGTTAACGGCATTAGAGCCGCAGTAAAAAAGGGCTTTGCGGAATGGCTGCAAACATCGCCTGCCGACATTATTTGCCTGCAGGAAATTAAGGCAGATAAGCAAGACATACCCGAAGAAGTTATCAAAAATGCGGGTTATGATGTTTACTCCTTTTCTGCACAAAAGAAGGGGTATAGCGGTGTAGCTATATTGTCTAAGTTGAAGTTTAACAATGTGATTATAGGTAATAACCATGCCCAAAGTGATACAGAAGGCAGGGTTATTGCTGCCGATATGGGTAACTGCTATTTGATAAATGCCTACTTTCCAAGCGGAACAAGCGGTGAAGACCGCCAAACCTATAAGTATCAATGGCTTGACGAATTTTTTAACTATGTGAATGAGCTAAAACAAAAACAGCCCAACATAATTGTATGCGGAGATTACAATATCTGCCACAAAGCGATAGATATTCACGACCCGGTGCGCAATAAAAACTATACGGGCTTTTTGCCGGAAGAGCGGGCTTGGATGGACAAATGGTTTGACAACGGCATGACGGATAGTTTTAGGCAGTTTAATCAGCAGCCCCACCAATATACATGGTGGAGCCAGCTTGGCAAAGCAAGGGAAACAAACAAAGGCTGGAGAATAGACTATATAAGCGTATCAGAGCCATTGCGCTCTTTACTTACAGATTCAGCCATTATGCCCGATGTAAAGCATAGCGACCATTGCCCCATGATGACTGCCATAAACTTATAAACCTATTTAGCCACCTTTGCACCTTATGCCAAATACAGATAAAGTATTAACTTCTAACGCCATAGAAATACCGTTTAATAGCACTTATTTTGAACAAATTGTGCCTTTTTATTGGAATGTGGATACGAATAAGGCAGATATTTTGGCATTTTATCGTGAAAATGGCTATGTGTTATTAAAAAATGTACTGCCCCAAAAAGAGGTTCTTCGTGTGAGGGAATGTTATTTTAACCTCTTTGACCCCTCCATGTTCAAAGAAGGGACACATCCGGCAGACGGTATATTTTCGGGGGAATTTCAGTTTTCGCCTTATGAGCATGGTCATCCCAAGCATCCGGCTGCGGAGTTTGTAAAGTCAGAAGAATTTATTCACCTTACGTCTCACCCTGTTTTGCAAGAAATTGCATCCTTAATTTTAGAAGGCGATGTAACAGAACTCCCGCGCCGCCCTATCAGGCAGTTTTATAACAATACACACATTGCCACTAAAGCCCACTGCGACTATACCTACTTAGACAAAGGCACGGACAACATTATTACAATATGGCTACCGTTAGGCAATGTACCTTTAGATACAGGGGGGCTGATTTACTTAAAAGACTCTCATAAAATGAATATAGGCTACTTAAAGCAACACTTTAATAGCCACTTAACTGATATTCGTGCCGATGACCGCCCCATTACGCCCAACCTTAAAGCATTGGCAGATTATGCGCACAGCAAATGGTTGTTCACGGAATATGAGGCAGGCGATATTATATTGCATAGCCCGCACTTGATACATGCCACTACGGACTGTAATACCGACTATATGCGCCTTTCTACCGATATTCGCTTTGCCAAAGCTACCGGTAATATAGACCCCCGCTGGGGCGAAGCATGGCGCGGCGATGACGGGTATTGATGGGGTAAAGTTATTAAAACTTGCCCTGTGGTATCATCCACATATTTTTAAGAATATTGGTCTTTTTAAGGGCAAAGGTATAGTTGACCGATAGTTCTAAGTCGCTTTGATTGCTTAATGTACTGTTGCTTTGATACATATCTTTGCTAATGCCTATTAAATACCTATCCCATTCTATTAATAGGGACGGAGCAATGTAGGCATCTTTTTGGTAGTAAGCACCTATGTATATTCTTCTGTTAAACTGAACTTCTACATCATGCTGTGGATTTAATAGATAGCCGGCAGCAAAGTGTGCCTTAATGGTGTTTTGTGCCTCTATTGCCCTGTAGCATACACTTGCTTTAAACGAAAAGTGCTTGTTAGCGTCAAAATTTGCACCTGTATAGGCAACCCAAGCACTATGAGTGGGGGCAGGAGAAAAGCCGGAAATCACGTCATTAGGGGTGGTAAAATTATGAACCGCTCCACCGGCAAACACATCCCACTTTTTGCCTAAAAACCCCACATACTGCACTCCGGCATTAAACTCCGGATGTGTGATATTGCTTTCCAAATCTTCTACCGGATAATTGTCGGACAGTAAGCCGGTTTTGCCGTTGCGATAAAAGTCGTTTTGGGTAAGTATATTATAATTTAACCTTCGCTGCACAATAGATGCTTGAATGCCAACAGAAATTAAATGACTTAACGAGCTTCCAATGTTTTTATGGTAAGCAACGCCAATGCACGACCTACTGCTTTTGATAGCATTTGCTTTTGTATTCTCCACTTGCACACCCACACCAAAGCCCAGCGCATCGCCCATAGGCAATCTTAGCTTTAGGGCACAAAAGTCGGCAAAGATATTTCTTTGAGAATGTAGGTCATTAGAGCTTGAGAATGGGCTGTTATGCACGTTCACGCCCCACCTTACGTCATCGGGCATGCAAGCACCGGTGGCAGCAGGGTTAAGAAACATGGGTGCAGACAAATATTGAGTAGGTATTTCGTTTTGAGCATATAAAGCAATGTTTCCGACAAGTAATAGGGAAACACATAGCGTATATGGCAAAAGTTTATACGAATTGTTATTGCGTTGGTTCATCTATAATATGATAGGTGGCAAAAATACGGTAAAAAACGAGTTCATAGCATGCATAGCGGATATTTTGCAGGGTAAATAGCCATTTTCAGCGGTAAAAGTAGGTAAAATAGGGCAAAACAAGCCCCAATTAGTTATATTATTGTTAAATCACAAAAAAATATATTCGTTAATGATTGGTTGTTTGAAAATCTGCGTGTCTTTGTATTGTAAATGACAACAAACAAATAACAACTAAATAATAAACGATTTTTAATTTCATTGTTAACGCTTAAATATAACGGATTATGAGACAAGTATTTTACATTTTAGTAGCAGTATTGAGCATGATGGTAAGTAATGTATATGCTCAAAATTTAGGTAAGCAAAACGAATGGTTTACCGATGCCCCCAACAATATACCTATGAAGGGCGGTGCACCTTATTACGATACATTGGTGTTGATGAGCCACCACTTTACAAAAGAAAAACTGCACAACAATGCCGAGTATTACTTCAATAATATTTTTGGCTCTAAGCTCATTCAAAAAAATAGCGATTATAGCTATACTGCTTTGGCTCACTATTACATGACCACAGAAAAAAGCAATATGCCTGAGCACATTTACCGTGTAAGCTATGTGTTAGAAATTAACATTCACAATGGTAGATATTCAGCCACCATGCGTGATTTTGTGATTGAGAGAAGAAATGAATTGGTTGACTTTTATACCACTTATAAATCAGCCTTAGATTCTCAAAATGGCGAATGCCGTAGGTTTTTGGCTATCTTCAACAAGAAAAACACCGATGAGCTAAAAGTGGTTTACAATACTATGCGCACCAACATTAATTCTCAAGACGGTACAGCCAGCAGATAATCTTACCTTAATGTTCCTTCTTTATATAAAGCTACCTTTCACGGGTAGCTTTTTTGCTTGTGGCAATGTTTGTCTCGGCATACTTAACGGGAGTGTTGCAAGGGTTTCTGGGGCAAAACAGAAAACTACTTTAGAGCATTATGGGTAGAAGTTTAAAAATGTATTACCTTTACCCTTCTTTTTTAGTTTTATGAGACCATTATTTTTGTTTTTAGTATGTGCTGTTTTATGGGTAAATGTGGCGAAAGCTGCTCCCGGCGACACTACTTGGGTACAGGCGAATATCGCTAACCTATCATGGTACAACAATTATGACACTACTATTGTGTTTCCTAACGGTAGTACCACTTACCGTAAAATATTGATGATATTTACTCTAGGTAAGTATAACTGTGGTAGTGGTGCTACCTATTGCGGTGATTGGGACTATACAGTGCAAAACTTTTTAATAAAACCCGGAAGAGATACCATGGAATTGGGGCGGTTTATAACGCCTTATGCCAATGCAGGCGCACCGCGCACCCCATGGACATGGAAACAGCATTATGTGTATGACGTTACAGATTATGCGTCTAAGCTGCGCGACACTGCCATTATACGCATATTATATTCCGGCTATTCGGGTGGGTTTACGGGCAACATTCGCTTTGCGTTTATTGAAGGAACACCGGATAGACCTGTGCTGAATGTGCACCGCTTATGGGCAGGAAGTTATAACTATGGCGATACCACGCATAGCGACTCCTTCAATATTAACACTCATTTTACTACCCGCACCGAAACTGCCCCTGCGGGTACGCAGGCTACGAACCTAAAATTTACAGTAACGGGGCATGGTAGCGATGGCAACTATTGCAGCGAGTTTTGCTCAAAATACTATCAGGTGTATGTTAATGGTTCTTCTGTTATTACCAAAAATATATGGCGCAGCGATTGCGGGCTAAACGACTTATATCCACAATCGGGTACTTGGCTTTACGACCGCGGTAACTGGTGCCCGGGTGCAATGGTATATGCCCATAACAATATGCTACCCGGCATTACGGGGGGCACATCGTTTACCACCAAAGTAATGTTTGAAAGCTATGTGCGAACCGGTAGCGGCTCACCAAGCTATACCACCGAAGCGAATATAATTTATTATGGTGCGATGAACAAAACTTTAGATGCGTCTTTAGACAATATTATCAGCCCTAATAATGATGAAAATAGCTTTAGAGCTAATCCTACCTGCGGGCTACCGCAGATAAGGGTGAAAAATACGGGTGCTACTACTATCACCTCGCTGTCTATCCAATATGGTGTAAAGGACTCAGTCATGCACACTTATACATGGAGCGGTAGCCTACCTTCTTTAGCCGATACGGTGATAGCCCTACCTGTGATTCCGGAACTTAGCCAAATAGCGGGTTCGGCAACACTATACCAATTCAACGCATCTATACAGCAAGTAAACGGCTCTATCGATGCCGATACCACCAACAACAAGCTAAGCTCTTACTTCAATGCCGTTCCGCTGTGGCCTGCCACGCTTAGGTTTATTTTCAGAACCAACAACCAAGAAACATCGCCCGGTTCAGGGGTAAGCGAAACCAGTTGGAAAATCTATGATATGGCAGACAACATTATAGCCCAACGCAGCGGTAATGCCCTTTCCACTATCTATACCGATACTATTAATTTAGCCTCTCAATGCTATAAATTAGTGCTAACCGATGCTGGTTGCGATGGCTTGCAGTGGTGGGCATATAGCGGTAGTAGCGTTACCGCAGGTTATTTTTATGCCAAAAAACTACCCAACACTAATCTTAATATGAACGGCTACAACTATGCCGGTACGTATAACAATGACTTTGGTTGCTCTTTTACGCAATATTTTTACGTAGCTCCCTTTCCCGCAGGCATAGAAGATGTGGTGAAAGATGCACCGGTAATGACCTCATTCCCCAACCCTGCCAAAGAGCAAATTACGATAGACATTACCGGCTTGAGCAATGGACAAGGCGTGATTGAAGTATATGATGTATTAGGCAAGAAAGTAGATAACATTATCAGCACTTCTTTCCCACTTACCATACCCACGGCTAAGTTGCATAACGGCATACACACCATAGTGTTTATACCGCAAGGGCACAGTGAATTGAGGCTGAAAAGTAGTATAATGGTGCTAAAATAGTACTGTATTTTGGTAATAAACTAAGCGCAATTTTTTCTATATACTTATAGAAAATAAGGTCTCAGACTTTTGCAGTATGCCCATTTTGCCTACATTTGCAGGTGTAAATGAGCCTTGAGAGCACAACTTCTATCTATCAAAACGATGTTCGCATAAAACAATTAGCGATAGCATTGCAGGCGCAGGGTGAACCCATACGATGCTATTGGGACACATTAAGGGGCAGTTCTTTAGTGTTTTATGCGGCGGGGCTGTGGCAAAACAGCGATTTTAATCACGTATTTGTATTAAACGACAAAGAAGAGGCAGCCTATTTCCACAACGATTTTGAGCACCTTACACGCGCTTTAGACATATTCTTTTACCCGGACTCCTACAAACGGGCAGGAGTGTATAACGAGCTAAACAGTAGCCACGTTATGCTGCGCACAGAGGCATTGTCTAAGTTTGCAGCAAAAAAGGTGAATAAAAAAGTGTTGGTTACCTACCCGGAGGCATTGTTTGAAAAGGTGGTTAACCCTACATCGCTTTCTAAAAATACTATCTTCTTAAAGGTAAACGATAAAATAAAGATAGACGACCTGTTTGCACAGTTGGTAAAATTAGGGTTTAACCGTCAGGACTTTGTGTATGAACCCGGACAGTTTGCTATGCGGGGGGGCATAATAGACATATACTCATTTGGAAATGAGCACCCCTACCGCGTAGAACTATTTGATACGGAAATAGAGAGCATACGGATATTTAACCCTGAAACACAGCTATCGGAGCGGAAATTGCTGCAAGTTTCTCTCCTGCCAAATGTGGAAACGCAGTTTGAGGTGAAAGAAAAAATATCTCTTTTGAGCTTTTTGCCGGCTAACACGATACTATGGGCAAAAGATTGGCAATTTGTATTAGGCAGGCTGACCCACTTAGCAGAAGAACTGCCGGAGAAACTAAAAGTTAAGCCCCCGCAAACAGAAGAAGAAGAGCATGACTACATAGAGCAAACGCCTGATGACTTTGAGCATCCGCAAGCATGGCAGCAGGCTTTGCAGGCGTATCACTTAATAGAATGCTATAATCATTCTTTAGAAAAAATAACCGGCAGCACGGTAAATGCCAAAATGCAATTTGCCACCGAAGAACAGCCGGTGTTTAACCGTCAGTTTAACCTTTTAATAGCTGACCTCCAAAAGAAATTACAGGAAAAATATACGATAAATATTTTTGCCGAAAACCCTAAGCAGTTAGAACGGTTGCGGGCTATTTTTGAAGAACTGCGTGTAGATATTTTGTTTCATCCGGTAAGCACTTCTATTAGTAAGGGGTTTATAGACCATGAGAAAAAATTGGTGTGCTATACCGACCACCAGATATTCCAGCGTTATCATAAATATCAGGTAAAGCAAGCCTATAATAAGGGTAAGGCACTTACCATGAAGGCGTTGCGCGACTTGCAGCCCGGAGACTATGTAACGCATATAGACCATGGGGTTGGGGTGTATAGCGGACTGCAAAAAATAGAAGTGAACGGCAACATGCAAGAGGCTATCCGCATATTGTTTAAAGATAATGACGTGCTTTATGTGAACATAAATTCACTGCACAAAATAGCCA
Source organism: Chitinophagia bacterium (assembly GCA_010021705.1). GTDB lineage: Bacteria > Bacteroidota > Bacteroidia > Chitinophagales > Chitinophagaceae > RGMU01. The sequence goes on from RGMU01000040.1 coordinate 8,250, forward strand.
AATATACAGGCAAAGAGGGGACAGTGCCTCGCGTGAACAAATTGGGCAGCGATGCGTGGCAAAAGCTCAAAAACAAGACTAAAAAGCAGGTTAAGGATATAGCGTCTGATTTAATAAAACTGTATGCCAAACGAAAGGCATCGCAGGGATTTGCTTATACGCCTGACAGCTATTTACAAACAGAATTAGAAGCGTCCTTTTTTTATGAAGATACCCCAGACCAAGCCAAAGCCACTGCCGATGTGAAGCGAGATATGGAGCAACCTTCGCCTATGGATAGATTGGTATGTGGCGATGTGGGCTTTGGGAAAACGGAAATTGCCATTAGGGCAGCTTTTAAAGCAGTGGCAGACAACAAGCAAGCAGCCATATTAGTGCCCACCACCATTTTAGCATTTCAGCACTATAATACATTTAAGGAGAGGCTACGCGATTTTCCGTGCAATGTGGACTATGTAAACCGCTTTAAGTCGGCTAAAGAAAAGAAAGAAACGTTAAAAAAAGTGGAAGAAGGCAAGGTAGATATAATCATTGGAACACATGCCTTGCTAAGCAAAGATGTAAGGTTTAAGGATTTAGGCTTGTTGGTGATAGACGAAGAGCAAAAGTTTGGGGTAGGTGCCAAAGAAAAATTACGCGAATTAAAAGCTAATGTTGATACGCTAACGCTAACGGCAACGCCGATACCGCGCACCCTTCAATTTTCGCTAATGAATGCCCGCGACCTAAGCATCATCAACACTCCCCCACCCAACCGCCAACCGGTGCATACAGAGGTATTGGTATTTAACGAATTTGCCATTAGAGACGCCATTTACTATGAAACAGAGCGCAACGGTCAGGTGTTTTTTATTCACAATAGGGTGCAAAGCCTGCCCGATATGGTAGCCTATATTCGCACATTATGCCCTGACCTGAATGTGGGCTTTGCTCACGGGCAAATGGAAGGGTCGCAATTAGAAGATGCGTTACTGCAATTTATTGCCCATGAATTTGATGTGCTTTGCTGTACCAACATTGTGGAAAGCGGGGTGGACATTGCCAATGTTAATACCATAATTATTAACAATGCGCACCAATTTGGACTAAGTGATTTACACCAGCTGCGAGGGCGCGTAGGGCGAAGCAACAAAAAGGCTTTTTGCTACTTATTAGCCCCGCCGCTTAGCCTATTACCAAACGACAGCCGCAAACGTCTTCAAACTTTAGAGCAGTTCAGTGAGCTTGGTAGTGGCTTCCAAATAGCGATGCGCGACCTTGATATACGCGGTGCCGGCAACCTTTTGGGTGGCGAACAAAGCGGGTTTATTACCGATATAGGCTTTGAAATGTACCAAAAGATATTGGCAGAGGCTATACGGGAGCTAAAGGCAAGCGACTTTAAAGACGTGTTTGCCGATGAAATAAAGCGCAAAAATGATTATGTATTTGACTGTACCATAGATACAGATTTAGAAATACTGATACCCGACAGCTATATATCCAATATTCCGGAAAGGCTATCTATCTATACCCAATTAGATGATATGGAAACAAAGGAAGAACTTAATCAATTTGCGTTGCAGCTTATTGACCGCTTTGGCCCCATACCCCCACAGGTAAATGACCTCTTTTTTGGGCACTAACTGCAGCTAATATCATTGCGGTTGTTTTACCAGCATTAGAGTGACCCAACAACATATTAATCCCACCTAATACAGGACCAGGTATTCCACAAGCGTCATAGAAGGCTTCCCCACAATTATAAAACTCAATTTCTTTATATTTTGTTTTTGTTGAGAACTTATCTTTTATGGCAGAT
>RGMU01000391.1 GCA_010021705.1 Chitinophagia bacterium
TATAACACATTAGCCGGCTAATTGAGACACTGTGAACATAAACAGTACCCCAAAAATAGTCAACAAAATAGTTTTGTATGATGATTTTTTGGCATGAGCTTCAGGTAGAATTTCGCTAGCACCAATATACAGCAGGAAACCTGTGAAAAATCCCAAGTATATGGCCAGAGCACTGTCGGGAATGGCAATTATTGTAGCCGACAATGCACCTAATACGGGTGCCAGCGCATCCAAAATCAGAAAGCCAATGGTTTTTTTGCGTTTGTTTTTGTTGATGAGCATGAGATTAACGGTATTAAGTCCATCTGTAAAATCATGAGCTATAACGGCAATCGCCACTGCCACACCTATAGCTGTATTAGCCTGAAAGGCTAGACCTATACCCACACCATCCAGAAAACTGTGGCCTATCAAGGCTGCAGCCGAAGCCATGCCAACATGTGGGTGGTGATGAACTGGATAATGATCGTCTTTGGTGTGATGAATTAATATACTTCTCTCTATAATATGAAGCGCCAAAAAACCACATACCAGTGCAATCATAGCCCCAGTTGGAGCCGACTTGATGCTTTCTAAAACCCCAAAAATTTCAGGCAAAAGCTCAAAAGCGACTACACCAATCAAAACTCCAGCTGTGAAACCCAAGATTTTATGAATGTGTTTTTTGTTTTTTAAGGCAACCAAGCCGCCGATGATTGTCGAAATAAAAGTTGCAAAAGCAAGTGCCACAATAGTCAATGTCATAGAAATATACTATCAAAAATACACGCCAACACCTAAAAAATGACCCAGCGCTTTTTGCCTGGGTCGTGCTTGGAAGTCTCTCACTTCCTAAATAAATAGTAGTCCTTTGAAATTATTTTGGCAATATCTTTTAAGTTATCTTTTGGCCATTATTGAGTTTTTTAGAAGCTAAAAATGATATTAAAATAACTCCAATACAGCTTATACCGATTAGCGCACTTGGCACCTTCACAATTGCACCGATCAGCAAAGATAGTGACAAAATTAAAATAGCATAGTGGGCACCATGATCGAGATATTTATAAACAGTGAGCGTCCCGCGCCTGACCATCATAATCGTAAAGCTTCTTACCCAAAATGCCCCCACACCAAGTCCTAGTGCAATCAGCAGTACTTGTTTAGTAATAGCAAATGCACCTAGCACTCCATCTAAACTGAAGCTGGCATCAAGCAGTTCCAAATACATGAATCCTAAGAAAGCAGGAAAACCAGTAATATGCTTTTTGCCAGATGGGGCAAAGCGTTCTGCAAAGTCTAATATCGCTTTAATAAATGTATATAAGAGAGTTCCAAAGATACCAGCACGAATGAAATCGGCGGTATCATGATGAACAAACACAGACATAAGCAGAATGATACTAATTACAATAACTGGTGGCAGCCAGGCGTGACCAGAAAATTTTTGTAGAGGCTTTTCTATTGATTTAATCCAGAATACTTTACCTGATAGAACCGGCAATGTGCATCTTCATAGAGTCGATGGGTAGTGAAGTAGCTCCCATAGG
>RGMU01000392.1 GCA_010021705.1 Chitinophagia bacterium
TCTTCAAGGCTTATATTTTGGGTTGAAATGGGTCGGTCATGTGATTTAAGCCCGCAGAAAAGTGGGCTTTTTTTGATAATCTCAAAAAATTAAGAAACCTTTTGTTTTTCTTCTAATCTATCGTTATAATGCTTGGCAAAAAAGAAGTCTAATTGGTGTTTGCTATGAAGCGCTCATTTGCGATAAGTTCATTATTATTTTCTTTGTATGTTATCCCAGGTTTTTCTCAATCGCAGGATTTGGGAAAAGAGGTTGCACAGCTTCGTGCCCAAACTGAACAATTACAAAAACAATTACAAGCATTACAAACGCAGTTATCTAAAGTTCAACCGCAAGCTAAGACAGCGAATTTAGGTGTGGTGAAACCCACGATGACTCGCTCTCCAGATTCATTGGATGCGCCACCCGATGATCATAAAAATTATTTGAAATCTTTAAAAAAACGTCCTTTGGTTGCTGGTAACACGCAGCCGCGCAAACCCAAAGTAAAAATTGACCCCTCTGTTCATGATTCACAAGTGATTGTTCGCTCTATGGATATTGACCCCGAGTCGGTGGATTTTTATCCGACAGCTTTGGTGGCAGATGGACGTGTATTGACCTATATTGCAGGCACTCCTGTAGTGACTTCACCTTATTTAGGTTCGCGTCCAGCATTTGACGGCTCTGACTATTTGGTCAATATTTCTAGTATTAACCGTGACATTCGTTTGATGCAGCAACGACGCAATTTATACAGGGCTTATGAAAAAGTAGGTTATTCTGCACCCAATATGCCAATTATTATGTTAAGTGGTAAGGCCGAGCCTATGGGTTATTTTGGTCGTGCATATAACAATAATTATGTTGGGGATTGGACCTTTGCTTCGAGTGAATTAGACGTGGCCGCTTTCTTAAATGATAAAGTGGAGGCCTACATGGGTATTGCATACAATCAAGCACCACCGCCTGGTGGTGGCCAACGTGTTGCCAATTCTTTATTTGGTTTGAACATGGGTTTTATCAATATTGGCGATCTGGATGAAACACCTTTTTATTTAACCGCAGGCCAGCTCTACGCTCCATTCGCACGATATTCGACCGGTATGGTCAGCGCACCTTTAACGATGGTTTTTTCACGGGTGCGAACAAGACCTATTATTTTAGGTTATAAATCCCAATCGGATTCAGGACCATTTGCAGCAGCCTATGCATATAGAACGGATACCACTTTAGGTGACCAAGCCGCTGGTGGTTTTAACTGGGGTTATATTGTCAATGCCCATGATTTTACTGGCGAATTTGGTGTTAGCTACCTCACTTCAGTCGATGATGCTGCTGGCATGCAGTATACCGGTCCTTCACAAGCCAATACGTTTGCAGGTTTCGCTTCATTGAACAATGGCAGTGAGGCAGTCGCGAAAACGCCTGCAGGTGGTACGCATGTCACTATTAGTTTTGATCGTTATAATTTAACGGCAGAGTGGATCACCAATTTAACAGCTTTTCGACCAGAAGAT
>RGMU01000393.1 GCA_010021705.1 Chitinophagia bacterium
GCCAAGCGCAAATTCAAGGCACCCCAATGGGTACTTGGAAATCGCATACCAGCTATTATAACCAAACCAAAATAATTACCACACCCGATGCCGTATTTGCCGCTTCGGAAGCATCGCTAATAAGAATAGATAAGACTACATTAAATGTAGATGCCATTACGAAAATAGATGGCCTATCAGAGGTTAATATTTCTGCTATGGCTTATCACCCGCAAACTAAGACGGTTATTATAGGGTATAATTCTGGAAATATTGACCTGTTAAGAGCAGATGGTTCAATAGTAAATATTTCGGGAATTAAACGATTCAATTTCTTTGGTTCGAAAGTAATTAACCACATATCGGTCTATAAATCAGATGCTTACTTAAGTTGCGATTTTGGTTTAGTTATTTTGAACGTAGCTAAAGAAGAAATAAAAAATAGCAATATTAGCCTTAGTGCTACTAGTTCTACGTTGGTAGTAAACTGTAGCGCAGTGAATAACGATAGCCTGTATTTAGCCACCACTGAAGGGCTAAAAGTTGCCCCTCTCAGCGCGAACCTTACAGATGGTTTATCGTTTAAATCTTTGTCCTATAATTATGGACTTCCCGCAACCTCTATTGGTAATCCGGTAATACCCTATCTAGTAATTAGTTTTAAGAACTATTTATTGGTTCACCTACGTAGCAATACAAATAGTTATTGCTTCATAAAAGACGGTGCCAACTTTAGGAATACCAACATCGGGGAGCTGGCTGGCACTATCAATAGGTTTAGTACTAATGGCGATACATTATTGGCCCTCACTAATAATAGATTAATAAAATTAGGTGCAGATTTTCAGCCGAAAACCCTAACCGATACTAGCTTTTTTATTCTTTTAGATGCTGAGCAAGACAAGGAAGGAAAATTATGGATTTCAGATTTCACCAAAACCCCTGGCTATTGGCAAAATGGTAAGCTAAACCTAATAAGTTCAGATTCGCCCATTATGCAGACAGCTACGCATATGAGTGCCTTTGCCGATAAGGTAGTTTTTGCTTCAGGCGGATATAACGCAAGTTTTTATAGCAAAAACGGAAATGCAGCAGGATTTTCTGTTCTTGGTAAAAAAGGCTGGAAGAATTTTAGCTTTTATAAACTTTCCAGACCTTATTATGAAGATTGTGCGCACGTAAACTACGATGCCGTAAGTAAAAGGCTATACGTATCGTTGTGGGGTGGTGGGCTTATGCTGGTAAATATTGACGATGACGGAGGCTATATAAGCCACGAGCTATGGAATGAAAACTTCCCCTCTAATACTACCTTAAATACCATTGATAATTCAAAAGCACAATGCAGGGTAAGTGCTACTGCTATTGATAAAAAACATCAGTTGTTTATTTCAACTTTTGTGTATCAAACGGGTAAAACCAGTATGAGCAAATACACCTTTACCGATAAAAACTTTACCTCCATAATTTCTCCAGATATTTCAGCTCCTAGCTACGAATGCCCAATGGATATTTTGGTA
>RGMU01000394.1 GCA_010021705.1 Chitinophagia bacterium
TGCAAGGGTGGCTATATTGGTGTAAGTGAGAGTAATGTTAGTGTTATCGTTGGGGGTTAGCAAGCCGTCTATGGTAACTGCCTGTTCTGAAAGGTCTTGCGAAGCAGGAGTGTAGCGGGCAATAAGCCTTTGAGGGCGCAAGCGGGCTACTACGGGTTGCCAGTTAAGCATACCATTAAGCAAAATTTCATTGGGGGAGGTGCGCATCACAAAATTTTCGGTGCGCTTACCCGATACGTTTAGCGCAAAGCCTTTTTTGGCATAGCTGAATGTGGTGTAAAGCACATTGCCGGCAGTGTCATATAAAAAGCTGTTTCTGTTAATCGCTTCATGTGTTTTATAAGCGGCTTCTACATACCAGCTAAAGTTTTTGTATATCAAATTATTATATACCGTAAAAGCATACATGTTCCAGCGCGGTAAAAAGCGAGTAGATAGCTCTTGGCTGTTGATAGTGGCAGCCACCTTATTCATGGATTCTTGGTCTAAGGTTCGGTTTAGCACGCCCACACCAGGCACTAATTGCACCTTACCAACCGTAAAGTCGCCTTCTGCGTTAAATCCGCGCAATATGGGCGAATATTTGTTCAACAAAAACTTTTGCTGCCCCGAAAAGCCCTTTAGCATTATGTTTTTACCTAACTTATATTTAAGCTCTAAGCCTATCAAAGCATTGTCTATCAACAAGCCCCTATCCTCATAAGACCTGAAGAGTATGCCACTGCCTATTTGGTCGTAGATGTAGCCCGCTGTTATGTTCAGGTCGCCCAAGTCTTTGTTAACACTATATGCCCCTATGCCATAGGCGGTTAATGCCTGCGAAGGATTAGATAAGTTGGAATTATTAAACGCATCGCCGCGGAAAGTAAAAGTCCAATCTTCATAATTATAGCGCAAACTAAACCAAGATTCGCTACCGCTTAGCACATTGTCATACAGCGGATTATCTGAAGCACCAATGGTGGAATCTTTGTGAAAAAAATTAATGTTGGTTTGCAGGTCGCCACTTAGTGTTCCTTGTGCCATTACACTTGTAAAAGTGCAAATACCGGCTAATAAGCCTAAAAAATGCCTCATATCAGAGATTAATCAATGTTAAATTTTCCATGACAAGCGAAAAACTGCATAAATGGCACACTTTTCGTTATACTTGTTGCAAATATAAAGTACAAAATAAATAGCGCAATGAAAAAGTTGTTTTGCATCATCGGTATGCTGTGTTTTTCCCACCTAATTCACGCACAGCACCTGCCCCAAACCACCATTACCGACCTTAGCACCGGTAAAAAAGTAGCCTTTAACTCTACGGTAGAACAAGGCAAGGTAACGCTAATTAGCTTTTGGGCTACATGGTGCATTCCGTGCAAAAATGAAATTAGAAATATTGTTAAAGTGATGGACACTTGGAAACAGTCTGCCGACTTTAACTATATCACTGTTTCTATAGACGAGACAAGGGCACAAGGCTTAGCACGGTCTTATGCCATTAATCAGGGCTA
>RGMU01000395.1 GCA_010021705.1 Chitinophagia bacterium
GAGGTGGTTATAAAAATATATATTACAATTTATTAACGAAACTAAATTATGGCAAATTGTACTAATCAAAAAGATTCATATGCTTTGTCATTATAGAATTAGGCACATTAGTACTGCTAATATAATCATGTCTTCTGAACTTATCTAAATTCATTAACTCATTTCTAATTGTATAGTACTCTGGAGTCTTTGATCTAATATCTAGAAATGCCATACAACGCTTTCTCTCTGGTAAATCCTTTAGCTGTGCATTTATGTCATCATTAATACTATCATGCTTCTTTACTAGATACTCATAACGCTCTCCATATGTTGTGTCAAAATTAGACTTTACAAAGTGTTTTGCCTTTAAAGACTTTACCTTGTCGCAAAACCCTTATGAGTATGAATATTCTTCTATAGACGCTACAAACATTCATCAGTCTAAAGTGCCTATGAATACCGACTATTTTTCGCTATTTACTTTTTCTGCCAAGTTTGACCCGGTGCCTGCTATGTTAACCCAAAACCACACCACTACTATTAAGGGATTCATGGGGCAAACTACGGCTTACCGGAAAGAATACTTAAAATCAAGTGTGCTGGTAATGGGCGACTTTAAGCCTACCAATGAAGCCCGATATATACATGGTGAATTTGGCAAAGGTACGTGGACTTTTTATGGCGGGCACGACCCGGAAGACTATCAGCACAGCGTGGGCGACCCACCTACCTCACTGGCTTTTCATAGCTCCTCTCCCGGTTACCGTTTAATATTAAACAACGTTCTATTTCCCGCTGCTAAAAAGAAAGATGTACCCACCGTTAATTGTTGCGATACACCGGAAGGCAATAATGGTGCACCCGCTACTACAGGTGGCAGCATCCAGATTCATGCTGACCCCGCAACCAACGAGATTATAGTGGTGGTGCCTGGTAAAGGCAATGCAAAAGTTAAGGTGCTTGTGACTAATACCTATGGAAATGAAGTAGTGAATAAGGAAATGCCAGCTAATAACATCCGCATCAGTCTCGATGTGCAGCCTGCCGGCATTTACCTCGTTCAAGTAGATGGAGTTTATGCAGGAAAGGTTAAAAAAGATTAAGTTCCAATCTGGTTTTTAGCAAAGTAGGCCGCTTGTGGATACATTCGTAATTTTACCGGGTACGAACAATACAGTACATTAGTTAAACAGATCCACTTGAAAATCTATACAGATCAGTTAGTGAAGCAGTATGGCAAACGTACTGTAGTAAATAATGTTTCCTTCGAAGTGAGTCAGGGTGAAATTGTGGGCCTATTGGGTCCTAATGGTGCTGGAAAAACCACTTCTTTCTACATGGTGGTAGGGTTAATTAAACCCGATATGGGCAATGTTTTCCTAAATGACGAAAACATTACTAAACTCCCCATGTATAAGCGTGCCAAGCTAGGTATTGGATACTTGCCCCAGGAAGCGTCCATCTTTAGAAAACTATCGGTAGAAGATAA
>RGMU01000396.1 GCA_010021705.1 Chitinophagia bacterium
GCTTGTAGGGTATTCCAAACCTCGTTCATTTGGGTTTTAAGGTTTATTTTGCCCTTAATTTCTCTATCAATAATTCGGGCAATTTCTGGTTGCTGGTCTTTAATAATTCTATCTACTATAGCATCTATAGGTATTTCAAAACCTACAATATTAATAGAAGGCTTCTTTACCCAATTAAAACCGTTGCCTACGGTATTGGTAGTCAAAATATAGGAGGGGTCTAACCCCACTTTAGTACCAAACTTAATATCTACAGCGAAATCTGTTTCTTCATATTTGCTTAGTTCTATACCCAGCCGTTCTATCTTATACCCTACTTTTGCCCAAATGCTTACCGGAACATTAATGGAAAGCGAGTTAGCTACAGGCAAAACCCTTATAGGCGCACGCTTGCTCACGCGAAGCATAATGTTATCGCCTCCATTATCGTCCAGCGATTTATCCTCATAAATAACATTTCCTATTTGTGCGTTTATTTGGCGTTCCACATCCACAGCTGGCAACTCAATAGGGATATTAATAGTGGAAATTTCCTTCACCCTTTCGGCTTTTTGCCCAGTATATTGGGCTGCTGGGGCTACAGGTTTAGGGCCTTTACAAGCTGTAAAAGCTAAAATAAACAATAAAAAAAGAGTAGCCGATTGCTTATTGGTACAAAACATGGTTATTTTTGGCAGATAACTTTACATTGTTTCAGGAATACAAAACTACCAAGATATAATGGTATTGCTTCCTGAATACTTCCAATATTTGTAAGCCAAAATGGCTATCAAAAAAACTAAAACGCCTATCCCTATTAGCTCTTTAGTGCCGCCTAGCGCAGCTGCCTATTGCATAGCACTATTAAAGCAATATCAATTAAAAATTAGGTTAGTAAAACCAAGGGCTACCATTTTGGGCACCTATATTCGTAAGGAACAAGGAGGCCAACTACTTGCAGAAGAAATAAGGATTAATGCTAACCTAAATAAGCAACTATTTATAACCGTATTACTGCACGAAATTGCCCATTGGCTGGTAGCCAATAGTCCGCAAAGGAATAGTTCACCGCACGGAACCTATTGGCAAGAAAAATTCAAACAATTAATGGAACCAGTACTAACGCTGGATAATTTTTCGGCAAGGCAACTGGAACATCTGAACAAAGAACTCTATGGTGAGCGCACAAGCGCATGCTTTTCTTCAGGGTTGTTACACGCCTTACGCCATACCGATGATGAAGCTGCGGCTGCCAGCACGTTGGAAATTAAGGCTTTGGAACTGGGCACCATTTTTATTCATAACGGCAATCCGTTCCAACTTATAGAAAAACGAAGGACAAGGGCCTTATGCCTGCAACTTTTTGAAGGAAGAAATTTACTGGTACAACTTAGCGCACGAGTTTCCCTGCCAGATCATTCAGATCTGTTGCGGTTACATAAGTTAAGTTTGGCGTATCAACCATTAGAAACCGTGCCGAAAGGGAAGCTG
>RGMU01000397.1 GCA_010021705.1 Chitinophagia bacterium
GTGGGTACTGATGCTTGAAGTGTTTTCGATAAAAAATCATCATTCCTCGGTGCTTGTTCCACTCTACAAAAAGTGGCCTTGTCCGACTACACGCCCCGCGGAAATGCACAAACCTGCCATCTGGCACGAAGATTATGGTCCACAATTTCTTGCGATAACGCATACACAAGTCTAAGTCTTCGCAGTGCATGAAATAGACTTCATCCCAAGGACCCACATCCTTCATGGCATCCCGCTTCACCATGGTGCATGCACCCGAAATCGCTTCCATAACAATTGGTTCCGTTGGCAAGGGCTGCTTTTGCAGATTGAAATCTGAAAACAAGCGGGGCCATCGATCTTTAAACACGGAAAGGTGTAAAGCCCGAACCATAGAACGCCAAGGAGTGGGCACAGCACGCCGGCACCCTACCTGCTCCAGGCCGTCCGGATTCAAGAGCAGTCCACCAGCCATCCCAGCATTAGGGTCGGCGTCCAGCGCGTAGGCCAAGTGCTGTACAGCTCCAGAAATACCTAAAGCCACATACAAATTTGGGGCTACTATTTTACCTGTTTGCCCAACCTGATAGTCATTTGGCACAAAACCAGCATCTACAGCAGCTCTAGATGCACCAACAGCAGCTCCTAAAACAGCAGCAAAATCCTCTACTAACTTAAATTTTTCTGCGCTTTGTAATCCTCTACCACCTGACACTACTATATCAGCAGAATTAAGATCTGGGCGATTAGATGTTTGTATACTTTGACTAATAAACTCTGATTGACTAGATGCAAACACATAATCAATTTTTTCAATACTACATGGTTGTTGTGTTTCAATAACTGGATTAAATGCTGTTGTCCTAATTGTTAATGCTTTCTTTGCATCAAGAACTTTAACTTTCTCTAAAGCATTACCAGCATAAATTGGATGTATAAAAATACTATCATCCACAATATCCACAACATCAGTAACCTGTGTTATATCTAAAAGAGCGGCTACTCTTGGCATAATATTTTTACCAAATGTAGTTGATGCAATTAATATATGTGAAAAAGACTCTGCCATAGTAACTATTAGCTTACTGAGTGCTTCAGCTAGAAAATTTTTATAACATATATTATCCGCACACCAAACTGATACGACATTAGCAATTTCTGCTGCTTCTTTTGCAACAGCCTCGCAATTATAACCAGCGACTAGCAATATGGGTTTTTTACTAAAACTCATGGAGGCACGTACTAAATTGCGTGTAGCCGGGCTTATCTTTTGGTTATCATGCTCAACAACAATTAAAACACTCATATCCATCCTTAAGAAACTAGAGAACTTTAGCCTCGTGTTGTAGTTTATCAAGTAATAAACTTACAGAATCAACCATCTCGCCTTTACCGCGCTCTTCCGGTTTCATTACTTCCAAAATCTGTTTATGTTCTGATAAATTTATTCCAAGCTCAGAAAGAGCAAGAGTCTGCAATGGCTTTTGTTTA
>RGMU01000398.1 GCA_010021705.1 Chitinophagia bacterium
CCGCCAATACCACTGGTTATTTTGGATTACCAGTGGGTAATACTGCTCAAAGACCGGGTACTCCTACAGTGGGCATGATGCGCTATAATTCTACCACTGGTTACGGTGAATTATATACAGCAGCAGGTTGGGCGGTTATCGGACAGAGTCCACCGAGCATAAGCACAGTTACTCCTGCTACCTACAATGGTGAAGCAGGAACAGTGTTCACTGTGAATGGTTATAATTTTACTGCTGATGCATCAGTCCAATTTATTGATAATGCTGGTATAGCGTATACCGCAGCAACAGTGACATTCATTGATACTACTCAAATTATAGTCACAACACCTCAAGATTTCACTGTTGCTCAAGAACCATTGGACGTTAAAATCATGCAGTCTAGTGGTCAGTTTACTAAACTTGATTGTATAGACTGTGGCGGTTTGCCAACTTGGAACACTCCTTCTGGGCAAATTGGCAGCAATATTTCACCTCAAGGTAACATTTCATTAACAGTTAGTGCCTCTGATCCTGATGCTGGCGCTACAATAACGTATACTTTAGTATCTGGTAGTTTTCCGGCTAATATTTCTTTAAATTCCAGTACCGGTGTTATCAGTGGTACTGCCCCCATTATTAGCAGCGACACAGTCTATAACTTTACACTTCGTGCCACTGATAACGCTGGGAACTCGTCGGATAGAAATTTCTTTGTAAGGGTATTAGCACCTCCTGTAACCTGGCAAACTGCATCTGGCAGTTTGGGCACAGACTATACACAAAGGAGTTCCAGTTTTACTGTATCTGCAACTTCGCAGTTTCCAGTCACATACTCATTGGTTTCGGGTTCATTGCCAACTGGACATAGTTTGAATACTTCTAGTGGTGTTATAAGTGGAACAGCTAGCGGAGTCGCCGATTATAGTAATACAGTTTATACATTTACAATAAGGGCTAGTAATTCGTTTGTCACTAACGATAGGCAATTCAGCATCAACATCTATTCAAGGTATATAGGATATAGATGTTCTACAGCCTCTGAGAACGGTACTTGTGCAGATACTGCACCTGCTGGTTATGTGTTTAATAGAAAAGACTTTAGTTCTTACGGAACTCCAAATGGATCATGCGGAGCATTTACTATAGGTAGCTGTCATTCTATTTCATCGGGCAATTGGAGCCCAACATTGCCTGCTGCTTCATACTCTATAGGTGCTTCTAATCCAACCTGGGGAGGAGATCCTTGTAGTGACGTTCCAAAACGAATGTATGTTCAAATGAGCTACGGCGTTTTCTGATCTTAATTAAGATTTTTGTTGACACAAATACCATTCATAGTAATCCCAGCAACATTACAATAAATGATACTAGTTTAGCACCAGTATATATTGGATTTTTTCAATTTTTCTAATTATGTTTATATTAAATTTTTTACCTAGTTGGTTTTTTCCACTACTAGCAGTTATAGCACTATTATTATTTTTAATT
>RGMU01000399.1 GCA_010021705.1 Chitinophagia bacterium
CTTTGGCGCAATGCAATCGGCATCGGTGGTAATAATCAAGGGGTGCTTTGCTTGGGCAATGCCGGCTGCAAGGGCTTCTTTTTTATAGGCATTAATCTGTTTTCCAATGGGTAAGTGGTCTTCTAATTCTAATAGTGTAATTCTGCTATCATTATAGTGCTTTACTATGGCAGCGGTATCGTCTTCCGAATGGTCGTTAACCACAATTATTTCATACAAATCTTGCGGGTAGCGTTGCGCTAAAATGGAGTCTATGCAGGCATCAATGTTTTTTTGCTCGTTTCTTGCCGGGATTATGATAGAAATTGGCGTTTGGGGTATATAGTTTGCCGGCACAATGTATTCTGCTTGCTCCTGCCAGCCCTTAAAATAAAAGGCTATCAATAGCATGTAAGCAAACGTTACAACGTAAAATAAGAATAAAAGAACACTCATGAGTTTTGCAAAATAATATTGGCTATCAGCCGGTAGGTTTCACTGTCCAATAGCTGATGTCCTTTGTTTAAGGTATGCACTGTGGCATTATTAATTTTGGACGCAAAGGTATAGGCATTTTTGGCAGGAATTATAGTATCGTGCTGCCCTACTATCAAATGTATGGGCAAAGGTTCGTGAGAAAGGAGGCTGAATAAGGCATTGTAATCAATGTGAAGCGTGCTTAAAGCGTGCCAGCCATATTGGACACGCAGCCTTCTGTTACGGCTTTTAAGAAAATGGGCTACAAGGCTGTGGCGGCTATTATCTATCATGCCCATGCTGTTTAGCATTTTTAGCATGTTTAGCGAAGTGTTGGGTGTGTGCAATGCCCATTCTAACAGCGAACTGCCAAGCGTATTACCCGTAAAAAAGCTGTAATATTTATTTATCGTAAGCCCATCGGGGGCGATGAGGATTACCTTTTCTATGGCTTTATGATGAGGAATAAGGGCAGCGAGGCATAACTTAGCCCCTATACTGTTGCCCAAAAGCAGGCACTTTTCTGCCTTATATTCTGCCATTGCAGCTACTATTGTGGCATCTACAACAGCTGTGTTAATATTTTGTGTAAAATCAGGGTGATGGTGTGGTAAAAAAAAGGATAAAAGGGTGTAGTTATTGCCTAATAGAGGCACTAAAGGCTCAAATTGAAGGGGGCTACTACCAAAGCCCGGAAAGGCAATTATTAGGCTTTTCCCACATCCTAATTGTAAATAAGGTATGGAAAAGCCTAATACCGGCAACTGTTTTTCCTGTTCATAAAGCATGATAAAACAAAGATAGAATGTTTGGTTTTTAATCTATAAAACCATATTTTTTTGGCATATATTTTTGTTTTAATTTAAAAAATTGTCAATAAAAGGGCTATTTCATTTCAATAATAAGCAATATTGGCACAATTTTAAGAATAAATAAATAAAATGAAAGTAGTGCCTAAAAGGCGCTATAATAAATATTACGGAT
>RGMU01000400.1 GCA_010021705.1 Chitinophagia bacterium
GGCGAAATATTTGACAATAACGCCTACACCGCTGCCTGCAATGCCTATCCGTTTGGCACATATATTGCTGTAACCAATCAGCAAAACGGCAAAACGGTTTGCGTGAAAGTAACAGACCGTATTGCCAATAAAGCACGCCTGATTGACCTTACCGTTGCCGCCGCCAAATACATAGATATGATAAAGAGCGGAGTAGTTAAAGTAACAGTAAAAAAACTTAAACCATCAAAAGGAGAAGCACTCATTAGCGAACAAATGCAACCACAATAGCTTTAATTACATCAATCACACCTAATTATTAACAGCATTATTACAATGCACTACCTAAATTTGCAACATGAAAAAGTATTTAATCACCGTAACTCTTATACTTGCAACACTGTTTGTGGTTGCGAAACAAAAAAAGGTAAAACAGCCACAAAAACCACCTGTGGATAAGTCTAAATGGGTAAATGGACTTCCGCCTGCCGATACCCCCCACTTTCTGCCACCACCACCCATACCGCAGGGCGACTTTAGTGCCATCGGCTCTCCCTTGCCTCCTTTTATAGGCATTATACCGAAAGAACTTATTAAACCCGGCATGCCCACCACCTTTAGCAATAGCGATATAAAGGGCAAGGGCAATCTGTTTATGATGATTTTTGACCCCACATGCGACCACTGCCAAAACCAAACCAAAATGATAGCCGAAAACATTAACCTGTTTCAGCAATCAGATATATTTTTGCTTGCCAGCCCCGTTTTTAAGGACTATACAGCCGACTTTACCCGCATTGTAAACGCCTCCGCTTATCCAAAAATACATATAGGCGTGGACAGTATAGACTTTGTGAAAAAAATAATTCTATACAACAGCCTCCCACAGCTCAATATCTACAATCACGAACGCAAGCTTATCAAAACAATAAGTGGGCAAATACCTTCTATAGATTCTATAAGAAACTATATAGAATAAGCCTGTATGCCTACTTTTGCTTTTTGTTTAATATGCTTGGCACATAAATTGCAGTATTGCATATCGTAGTAAACCACAACGTTACTTTTCTTACTATTATAGACACATAAAATGAAAAAACTATTTGTATTATTGCTTAGCATCGCTTGCTTTTCTGTAGCATCTTATGCCAAAAAAGGCGAACCTGGAGCCGTTTTAAAATTTAAAGGCGGTGATACCCACGATTTTGGTAAAGTAAAAAAAGGACCCATTGTGCATTGCACCTTTGAATTTACCAATGTTGGTAGAGATACGCTTTACATTAAAGACATAAACCCATCTTGCGGTTGCACCAATGTGGACTGGGACAAGCAGCCCATTGCACCCGGTAAAAAAGGACACATAAAAGCCGGCTTGCGTACTTCAGAGCAACACGGAGCATTTTTTAAAGATATTTACATACAGTCAAACGCTGCCAATGCTGCTGCCGACAAAAAAATTAT
>RGMU01000005.1 GCA_010021705.1 Chitinophagia bacterium
ATTTACAAAAACAATGCGCTCACGCAGAACCGGAGAAGGCACTTTAGGGGGCTACTTCATCAATTTTCAGTTGGAGCAAAATAAGCGTATTTCCCATGCAAGGCTCATTTACCCCTCCGGCACAGTGCGCACCCTTACACCCACAGAAATAAAATATGACAAAACCCATGATTATGCCTATCTAAGGTTAGATTTAACACACGACTCCACTTATAGGCTACCGGCATTCACAGAATTGGAACTGCTTACCGAATCTGTTGCCCCTTACAAGCATAACGGCTACACCATTGTGCAAACTGCCTACCCCATTTTGCGCTACTCACTGCACTTTTCATACCCCAAAGAACTAAGCCTTAGCGTAAAAGGCTATCACGGTTTTGCTGCCAACAAAGGCGAAATACTAAACGGCAACAGAAAAGAAATTACTGTTGAGCAAAAAAATATTCCCCCGCTCTATTTTACAGACTATTCGCTAAAACAACAATACCGTATGCGCTATGAATACATTACTAATGCCATAGTAAACAAACAAGGGCAGGTGCAAAAAACTTATACTTGGAACGATTTTACAGCAACTATTTACAATAAGTACTACACCTTTACCCAAGCCGACAAAATAGCCTTAGACAAATGGCTAACCCTAATAGGCATAAGAGGTGGTGAAAAAGAAGAAGATAAAATTAAAAAAATTGAACTTCTAATGAAAACCAAACCCTACCGCACTTCACTTGCTCCTTATGACTATTCCCTACCCTCCCCCGACAAAGACCTGCGCATAGCCTCCCTCATGGCACAAGACACCCTTAGCGAAGCCGGCTACCTGCGCCTCTTTTGCGGCACGCTGCGCGCTGCGGGCATTCGCCACCTATTGGGCTTTGCCTCCTCAAGGCTGCACCTCCCCATAGACACCACTTTTGCCACTTGGGCACATTTTAACCATCCATTATTCTATTTTCCTGCCTACAAAACTTTTATGATAGCGCAAGAAAGAGGGAATCAAAATTTTTCCATTGGTATGGGTGGCAGTGCAGACCGCTATCCCCTACTTCCGGCAGACTTACTACCCGGTACAGGCGTGTTTCTACCCACAGACCCTGAAATAGAATACCGCATTGGCAGCCTGAAAGGCGAAGCCGATGCCATTGTAATGCCTCTAATGCCTTACAGCAGCAGCATAAACCAACGCAAAGGCACATACATTGTGGTGATGAACGACGATAACACGGTTAAAATAGTATCCCACTTTGCAGTAACCGGCTATCAAGCCAATGAATTAAAAACACTTTTATTGGAAAGCAGAACCGATACTGCCATTCATGCAAGAGTGAAAAAGATAATAAAACAAGCCACAGACCCCTCTGCAAAGAGCCTATTATTTACTGACAACTTTTACATTAATGGTGTTAAAAATGTAACTATGGGTACTAATTTTCCCGGCAATCCATTGTTATTTACCGTTACCGAAGACCATAAAAAGCTATCAAAAAGTGAGGATTCCAAATTTTATTACCTGTCGCTTGCACCGTTTGTTTACAATTTAATAGACAGGTATGAAGACTACGAAAGAGTAGTGCTACCCTACGACTTTGAATATAAATTTATGGACAGTGTTACCGTTAACATTTATTTACGCAAAGGCATGAAAGTGGAGGGCTTAGACAACCTTAATAAATATGTTGAGCATATTAATTACAAAGATGCCGAAGTGCCCCATGCTTATTTTCAATCTAACTACACATTTGACAAAGATTTAAACATGCTTACCATTAACATTACACAGCGCATTTCTAAGTTGCATTACGGTGTAGAAGAGTTGCCCTATATTGCCAAGCTACACGCAGCCAACGATGCCTTGTCGGTTAGCCGGATAACCTTTATACCCGCTAAAAAACACCACCGCAAGGCACCAAAACCTAAAAAATAGCATGGAAAACAGAACACTTATTGAGGCTGCTTACAACAACAAAAGCCTATTGCAACTACCTATTTATGCTAATGCCGTAAATCAAACCATAGAAGCCATAGACAAAGGGCAAATACGCATAGCCGAGCCGGTAAACGGCACTTGGCAGGTAAACGAATGGGCTAAGCAAGCAGTGTTAATCTATTTTGCCCTGCAACCCATGCAAACATGGACTATGCCCCCGTTTGAATTTCATGATAAAATGCTACTCAAACAAGGGTATGCAGCATTAGGAGTGCGTGCCGTGCCGCATGCCATTGCGCGCTATGGGGCATATATAGCAAAGGGTGTAGTGTTAATGCCCAGCTATGTAAACATTGGTGCTTATATAGACGAAGGCACTATGGTGGACACATGGGCAACAGTAGGCTCTTGTGCCCAAATAGGCAAAAATGTGCACCTAAGCGGTGGCGTGGGTATAGGCGGCGTATTAGAGCCGTTGCAGGCATCACCCGTTATTATAGAAGACGGTTGCTTTATAGGCTCAAGAGCCATAGTGGTGGAGGGTGTGGTGGTGGAAAAAGAAGCCGTTTTAGGGGCAAATGTGGTACTTACACAAAGCACAAAAATTATTGACGTTACCGGTAGTGAACCTATCACATTTACCGGCAGAGTGCCGGCACGCAGCGTGGTGATACCCGGCAGCTATACCAAAGCCTTTCCTGCCGGCAACTACCAAGTGCCTTGCGCCCTCATCATTGGCACCCGCAAGCCCTCTACCGACCTTAAAACCAGCCTCAACCACGCCCTGCGAGAGTTTAATGTGGCGGTGTAAACCTCCTTTATTTACTTTAACTAAAACACCTAACTTTATGCTATACGCAGAATATATAACCTACAATGTGTTTGAAGAAAACACCTACATTATAAGAAATGAGCAAAAAGACTGCTGGATAGTGGACCCCGGCATGTATGATGAAGAAGAAACGCAGCATTTTTTTAACTACTTGGTAAAAGAAACACTAACCGTTAAAGGTATTATCAATACCCATGCCCATATAGACCATATTTTTGGTATAAAGGCGGTATTAAACCGCTTTGCCGTGCCGTTTTACCTGCATAAAGACGATGAATGCCTCCTTGAGTATGCCCCCACCGTAGCGCGTAATTATGGCTTCACAATGGAGGCTGTGCCACCCAATACGCACAACTTAGAAGAAGGAAAATTAACATTAGGTAAGGACACCTTAGAATTATTGCACCTACCCGGTCATTCAGCCGGTAGCATTGGCTTTTACTACCCTCCCGGTAATTGGATAATAGGCGGAGATGTGCTGTTTGCCGGCAGTATTGGCAGGACAGACCTGCCGGGTGGCAGTTTTGAACAGCTTAGCCAAAGTATAAGGCAGAAAATGTATCTGCTGCCGGACAATACGCAAGTATTACCCGGTCATGGCACACCCACCACCATTGGGCAGGAGAGAATTCATAATGCTTTTGTTAAGTTATGACCGGCAGTTCGTATTTGGTATGATAATTGCGGAATAAACACAAAAAACGATTATTGTGTTACAAAACGTTAAATCCGTAAAATCATGAAAAAAAGTTTGACAACTGAAAAAAAAGGCGTAACTTTGTGGGTAAAACTAAATAGTATGAGGAAAATCTACTTATATATATATCTGTTCATTGCCCTGCTTGGCTTAGAAAAAGCAGGTGCACAATCCTTCAGTATGGAGAAGGATACAGTTAAGCTTATATATTCCGGTCCCGGTCTTAATCGCTTGCGTGATAGCATCATAGTGTCTGCATCAAGTAGCTTTGGTGTTAGTGTAAGGTGGTATATAAA
Source organism: Chitinophagia bacterium (assembly GCA_010021705.1). GTDB lineage: Bacteria > Bacteroidota > Bacteroidia > Chitinophagales > Chitinophagaceae > RGMU01. Next base: position 3,753 of record RGMU01000005.1, read on the forward strand.
ATCTTGTAACTTCCCTTCAGATTGGCTTGCCACTGACCCCGGTATCTGCGATAATAACAGCTGTTATAACTTTGCTTCTTCTGGTTCCGGTTTGTGGCCCGGTCGTAGAAGCTATACCACAGCGAATTGCCTATCCACCGGCGGTGGTGCTTCTCGTGATTTTCACATGCAAATTACGCTTGATAATGGTACTACACACGCCACCACAAGCGGAACTTACTATTGCGTAGCGCAAATGGTAAATTCAGGTGGTAGCGACTCTACTACTGCTGTTTTTGCAGTAACTTATAATGCTTCTTCATCTGTTACGAATACCGTAATAAAGGCTTCTGATGAAGTTTCTCTTTATCCTAACCCAGCTCATGACGAAGTAAACCTTGTTTATGACGCTAATGCCAATGTTAAATTCATATCTATTTACAGCATTATCGGTAAACAAATGGCTACCTTTCGTGTAAACAACACAAGTGCAAATCTTAGCCTTGATAACATGCCATCAGGCATTTATTTTGCCCGCTTAATTAATGCTCACGGTGAAGTGGTTGCTACTCGTAAATTCACCAAACAATAATATTAACTTATTCATAATAAAGAAAAAGAGGCTTTATCGCCTCTTTTTTTATGCCTATACTTTAAACTTGCGCCTACTTGCTAAGGTGCATACTACGCTCTTTGTATAGCTGGCGGAACCAAGGGTCCCGGAGGGTCTTTATAAACCTTATAGCCTCTCCTGTGCTTTTCATTTCAGGTCCTAATTCTTTATTTACATTAGGAAACTTATTAAAGCTAAATACCGGCTCTTTAATGGCATAGCCGGCTAATTGTTTTGTTACATTCAAATTAGCAAGGCTTAGCTTACCCAACATTACCTGCGTGGCATAGTTAAGGTAAGGAATGTTATAGGCTTTGGCTATAAAAGGAGTAGTTCTGCTGGCGCGCGGATTGGCTTCAATTACATACACCTTGCCATTTTTTATAGCAAACTGTATGTTTATTAGCCCCTTTATTTGCAAGCGTAGGGCTATTTTGCGGGTAATATCAGCCATTTCGTCAAGCTCTAATTGCCCCAAGTTAAACGCAGGTAGCACCGCATGGCTATCGCCACTGTGTATGCCTGCCGGTTCTATATGCTCCATAATGCCCATAATATGCAGCGTTTCGCCATCGCACAGTGCATCTACTTCTGCCTCTTGGCAGCGGTCTAAAAAGTGGTCTATCAATATTTTATTGCCCGGCAAGTGCTTTAATAGACTCACCACGCTTTGCTCCAATTCCTGTTCGTTAATCACAATGCGCATCCGCTGTCCGCCCAACACATAGCTGGGTCGCACCAATACAGGATAGCCTATTTGTTGTGCCACTTCTATCGCCTCATCGGTGGTGTATGCCGTACCATATTTAGGATAAGGAATGCCTAATTCCTTTAGCATATCGCTAAAGCGTCCGCGGTCTTCTGCAATGTCTATATTGTCAAACGAAGTACCTATTAGGTTTATACCCTTTTCATGCAGACGTTTGGCAAGTTTGAGTGCCGTTTGTCCGCCAAGCTGAATAATAACCCCATCGGGCTTTTCGCTCTCAATAATTTCCCATAAATGCTCCCAATACACGGGTTCAAAATAAAGCTTATCGGCAATGTCAAAGTCTGTAGAAACAGTTTCAGGGTTGCAGTTTACCATAATGGCTTCATAACCACATTCTTTAATAGCTAGTAGCCCGTGTGTGCAGCAATAGTCAAATTCTATACCTTGCCCTATACGGTTAGGTCCCGAGCCTAATACTATTATTTTAGGCTTGCTATGCGCTACTGCTTGTGGCTCTGCTTCATTATTGATTACGGTTTCAGTGCGGGGCTGTTGTAGCGGTGGTTGCTCAAAAGTGCTGTAATAATAAGGCGTAATAGCATCAAATTCTGCACTGCAAGTATCCACCATTTTATAGCACCGCAAAATGCCTAATGCTTTGCGATATTCATACACTTCTTCAGGCGTGCAGTCTTTTAACAACTCTGCTATTTGTTCATCACTAAAGCCCATTTTTTTTGCCTGCCATAGCATGGGTGCGCTTATGTGGTCAATGTATTTACAGGTCTCTATCGTTTTTTCAAACGCTACTATTTCCTGTATTTGGTATAAAAACCAGCGGTCTATATGGGTTAGTTCTCTTAGTGTTTTGATAGATATGCCCGCTGCAATAGCATCTTTGAGCTTAAAAATTCTATCCCAAGTAGGTTTTTTTAACGAATTTATAATTTCCTCCGGCGTTGTGCGGCGGTCATTGATATGAGAAAGCCCGGTAGCATTGTTTTCAAGGCTTTGGCAGGCTTTTTGCAAAGCTTCGGTAAAAGTGCGCCCTATTGCCATTACCTCGCCTACCGACTTCATTTGCAAGCCCAATGTATGGTCTGCTCCCTTAAACTTGTCAAAATTCCAGCGGGGCATTTTTACCACTACATAATCTAAAGAAGGCTCAAAAAAGGCACTTGTACTACCCGTAATTTGGTTTTTTAGCTCATCAAGCGTAAAGCCTATGGCTAACTTGGCAGCTATCTTAGCAATTGGATAGCCGGTAGCCTTAGAGGCTAAGGCTGATGAACGGCTTACGCGGGGGTTAATTTCTATGGCTAATATTTCTTCCGTTTCCGGATTCAGGGCAAACTGCACATTGCAGCCTCCCGCAAAGTTGCCCAAATCGCGCATCATACGAATGGCAGTATCACGCATAAGTTGAAAGGCGGTATCACTTAGGGTCATCGCCGGCGCAACGGTTATGCTGTCTCCGGTATGTATGCCCATGGGGTCAAGGTTTTCAACCGTGCATATTATTACCACATTATTGTTGGCATCACGCAAAAGCTCTAATTCAAACTCCTTCCAACCCAACATTGCCTTTTCTATCAATGCCTCATGTATCGGAGAGGCGGTAAGCCCTTTTTCTAAGGCAGCATCTAACTCTTCTTTGTGCATTACAATGCCCCCTCCGGTGCCCCCCAACGTAAAAGAAGGACGAATAACAAGCGGAATACCTATCTCTTGCGCAAATTCTTTACCTTCCAAAAGCGAATTGGCTGTGCGGGCTTTTGCCACCGGCACACCCAATGCCAACATCCACTGCCGGAACTGCTCTCTGTCTTCTGCTTTGTCTATGGCTTTTATATCCACCCCTATCAGGCTAATATTATTCTTTTCCCATATTCCAAGCTCATCGCATTCTTTGGCAAGATTTAGAGCCGTCTGCCCGCCCATAGTAGGCAATACGGCATCTATTGTGTTTTCTTCTATTATCTGTTCTATGCTTTCTACTGTGAGCGGTAACAGATATACTTTATCTGCTACAATAGGGTCGGTCATTATGGTAGCCGGATTAGAATTAATCAGCACCACCTTAACACCTTCTTCTCGCAGGCTGCGCGCCGCTTGAGAACCTGAATAGTCAAACTCACACGCCTGACCTATAATAATAGGACCGGAGCCTATAATGAGCACACTTTTTATTGATTGATTTTGAGGCATGGGGGCAAAGATAATAGAATATAAAGGCGATTGGGTAGAATAGGTGTAAAAAAACGCCCCGCAATGCAGGGCGTAAAATAAGCTTACAGTACAAAAATTGTAATATTAGAGTTGGTCGTAGATAGGAGCATCCACGTTGCGGTAAATACCATAATATTGGTAGAACTTACGGCGGTAGCCTTTCTTAATCAAATAGTCGGTATTACCTTCTTCAGGTACGGTTATCCAGCAATTATGCTTGTCAACCAACCAACGGTAAACACATACAGTGTTTGAACCACGGCGGGTAAGGGCATAAAATTGTAGGTGCTTTTGCGTATAGCCCCACTTTAGCATTTGGTCATCAGAAAACTCGTCTTCACATATAGATATATGTGCACGGGTTACGGGGTTAGACCATCCATACACAGCCACCCTGCCGGGCCCGGGTGAACGATAAGCAAAAAACAATAACGTTTTCTGCGTCCAGCCCCAGTTAATCAACTGACCATCCTGGTATTCACCATCGGCTACGGTTACAAATTGGGCATCGTTGGGTATGTACCAACGAAAAACACGTACTAAATCTTCTTGCGCTGATGCAGCGGTTGTAAATAAAAATAGTAATAATACTGTAGCAACTAAAGGAACTATTCTTTTCATTTTCGCCTTAAATTTCAAAACTGCAACAAAATACATAAAAATTAGCTTCATAAGCAAATTATTGAACCATAATTTTTTTTTTAGGTCATTTTAGGGGCTAATTTGTTGGGAAAATGGCAATTTTCAGGTAATTTTGAGCCTTATTTTGCCATTTTGGCAGTAAAGTTATTTTTTGCACACCATTTGCTGTTTCGTTTATTCATTCATGGCTAATCGCCCTTGCAATTAATCCTTTACACCCTTTTTATACATATATAATATTCAATTTTTAAGTACAACACATTACCATGTTAGGTTTCATTTCCAAGCTATTTGGTGGCAGTAAGTCAGACAAAGATATAAAACAAATAAGACCCGCAGTAGATGAGATAAATGCTCATTTCTCAGCTTTGCAGTCCCTTAGCCATGACGAGCTAAGAAATAAAACTTTTGAATTTAGGGAGCGCATACAGCAACACCTAACGGATATAGACCAACAAATTGCGGCTAAAAAGGCAGAAGGCGATGAAATAGACGACCTACATGCCAAAGAGCGCATTTATCAAGAGGTAGATAAGCTGGTTAAGGTAAGAGACGAACATATTGAAGCTATATTAAAAGAACTGCTTCCGGAGGCTTTTGCTGTAATAAAAGAAACAGCACGCCGCTTCAAGGAAAATGACAGCATCACCGCCACCGCTACAGAAGTTGACAAATATTTAGCCCCCATGCGCCCTCATATTACTATTGAAGGCGATATGTGCACCTATTCCACTACATGGCAAGCAGCCGGCAACACCGTTAGGTGGAATATGCTACATTATGATGTGCAGCTAATAGGAGGTACAGTGCTACATGAAGGCAAAATAGCTGAAATGGCTACCGGTGAAGGTAAAACGCTTGTATCCACACTGCCGGCTTATTTAAACGCTCTTGCCGGAGAAGGCGTACATATAGTAACGGTGAACGATTACCTTGCCCGCCGTGACCAAGAGTGGAACGGACCTCTATTTGAGTGGCTAGGACTGATTACCGACTGTATAGACAAGCACGAGCCTAATTCGGCAGAACGCCGCAATGCCTACCTTGCAGATATTACTTATGGTACAAACAACGAATTTGGCTTTGACTACTTGCGCGACAACATGGTGCACCACCCCGAAGAAATGGTGCAACGCAAGCACCACTTTGCTATGGTAGATGAGGTAGATAGCGTATTGATAGACGATGCTCGTACCCCTCTTATTATATCCGGTCCCATTCCTAAAGGAGACGAACAGCAGTTCCATATCTTAAAGCCCCGTATAGAAAGACTTATTGAGGCGCAAAAGAGAGTGGTAATTGCCCAGTTTAACGAAGCTAAAAAAGAAATAGCCGCAGGGCGCACCGATAAAGACACCGGAGGCTTATACCTATACCGTGCTTACAGAGGTATGCCTAAAAACTCGGCTATCATTAAGTTTTTAAGCGAAGAGGGCAATAAGCAAATATTGCAAAAGGCTGAAAACTACTATATTAGTGAGCAGCAGCGCAATATGCCGAAAGTGGACGCTGAACTATACTTTGCCATTGATGAAAAGAATAGCAGCGTTGACCTTACAGACAAAGGTATTGCCCTGATAACTGGCACCAGCGAAGACCCCAACTTCTTCGTATTGCCCGATTTAGGTTCAGAAATAGCAATCATAGAAAATTCAAACGCTACTGCAGAAGAAAAGCTACAAAAAAAAGATGTGCTTATTCAAGATTATGCCATAAAAACAGACCGCATTCACTCTATACAGCAGTTATTAAAGGCATACACCTTGTTTGACAAAGACGTGGAATATGTGGTAATGGAAGGAAAAGTTAAAATTGTAGATGAGCAAACGGGACGTATATTAGAAGGCAGACGCTACAGTGATGGGCTACACCAAGCCATTGAAGCCAAAGAGAACGTGCAGGTAGAAGCTGCCACTCAAACCTTTGCCACCATTACGCTGCAAAACTTCTTTAGAATGTACCACAAGCTATGTGGAATGACCGGTACTGCCGAAACAGAAGCAGGCGAATTTTGGAAAATATATAAGTTAGACGTAGTTACCATTCCTACCAATCTACCCATTATTCGTAAAGACCAACAAGACTTGGTTTATAAAACCAAACGCGAAAAGTATAAAGCCGTAATAGACGAAGTAGAAATACTTAAAGGCAAAGGTCGCCCGGTATTGGTGGGTACTACATCGGTAGAGGTGTCTGAATTGCTAAGCCGTATGCTTCAGCAAAAGAAAATACAGCACAATGTGCTAAATGCCAAGCAACACAGCCGTGAAGCACAGATTGTAGCCGAAGCAGGCTTGCCGGGTGCCGTTACCATAGCCACCAACATGGCAGGACGGGGTACGGACATTAAATTAGGTGCAGGCGTTAAAGAAGCAGGCGGATTAGCCATTATAGGCACTGAACGCCACGAAAGCCGCCGTGTGGACAGGCAGCTGCGCGGTAGGGCAGGCAGGCAAGGAGACCCAGGTTCTTCTCAATTCTTCGTTAGCCTTGAAGATGACCTTATGCGCCTTTTTGGCTCAGAAAGAATAGCCGGCATGATGGACAAAATGGGGCATAAAGACGGCGAAGTGCTTCAGCACAAAATGATTTCTAACTCCATAGAGCGCGCCCAAATTAAGGTTGAAGAAAACAACTTTGGCATTCGTAAAAACCTATTGGAATATGATGACGTGATGAATGCCCAAAGGGACATTATATACAAACGCCGCCGCCATGCCCTATTTGGCGAACGGCTTAGCATGGATATTGACAATGCCCTATATAGCGTGTGCGAAAGTATTGTTAATAATTATATTGCAGAAAAGAATGTAGAAAACCTAAAGTTAGACTGCATCAAGCATTTAGGTATAGAACACACCTTTACCGATGCGCAGCTTGCTAAAGCTACCCCTGAAACACTTATACCACCTTTGTATGATGCAGCGCACCACTTTTACAATGCAAAAATGGCTTCACTGCGTGAACATATATTGCCCAATTTGGTGAACATTAGAAAAAATGCCCCGCAAAATGTGGAAGTAGTTACCATTCCGTTTACAGACGGTGTACGCGGTATAAACCTGCATATAGCCATTGATGAGGCTATTCAATATGAAGCGCATACCATTACGCATACATTGGAAAAAAGCATAACGCTGTCAATGATAGATGAATCATGGAAAAACCACCTACGCGCAATGGACGACCTGCGCCAAAGTGTGCGCATGGCTACTTATGAGCAAAAAGACCCTTTGCTTATCTATAAGTTTGAAGCGTTTAAGCTCTTCTCTGAAATGATGCAAAATACCAATCGCTCTATAGTATCATTTTTAATGCGTGCCGGCATTCCAATAGAAGTGCCACCCACGCAAGCACCGCCACCACAACCCAAGCCATACGTAAACAACAGAAACCAATCCACTACACTAAACCGCCAACCCGATAATGAAGACGAGGAGTACTATACTGAACCCAAAGAGCCTAAGCAGGCTGTAAAGGTAACCCCTGTAGTTGCGCCACCCAAAATAGGCAGAAACGACAGTTGCCCTTGCGGAAGCGGTAAAAAATTCAAAAGCTGCCACGGCAAAGGCATGTAAATAAGCTATACGTATTTTTAACATTTTGAATACGCACTAAAAATAGTTGGGCTATAAAGTTAATACCATGATAAACATTAAGCGTTTGTGGATTAACTCTATAGCCTATCTCTTTTTTCCGGAGCTATGCTATGGCTGCAACAAGCCCTTAATAGCGCAAGAAGACGTGCTATGTGTGGCATGTGAACAGGCAATACCGCTTACGCAATATGCTCATGCCGAGCACAACGAAACATCAGAACGATTAGCAGGGCGCATACCACTATTATATGCCTATTCTTTAGCCTATTTTACCGACAATGGTATTATACAACATTTGCTGCATCAATTAAAATATAACAACCGCAAAGAAATCGCTCACTATTTAGGCAAATTTGCTGCAAAAAGAATAGTAGATGCCACTTGGGCAACGCCCATACACGGCATTATACCCGTGCCCATGCACCCCGCCAAAGAAGCAGCAAGAGGCTATAACCAAAGCGTGCTTATAGCGGAAGGTATAGCAAGCGTGCTTAACATTCCCGTTTATAGTAATCACCTATATCGCACCCGCAAAACCGAAAGCCAAACCAAAAAAACAAGAGCAGAACGGGCAGAAAACATTAAAGATTCTTTTGCAGTAAAGAACCTTATAGAGCTATCAGGCAAGCATTTACTGCTGGTAGATGACGTATTAACCACCGGAGCCACCCTTGAAGCCTGCGCAATTCCGCTGTTGTCAGAAAAAAGTATAAAAATAAGTTTGGCAACCCTTGCTATTGCTATCGGTTAACTGCTATATTTGCACCAAATTTGCTGCTTTGTTTGGTAATACCGTGATATTGCCCTATCTTACGCATTTTGTACAAAATATCAACCATAATATAGCATTTTTATTCACAAAACGGATATATGAATAAATCAATATTAGCTGCCCTTTGCCTTTTTAGTGCGGCTACCTGCCAGGCAGGCGTTCACAAACTTTATGTGCAAGGTATTCGCCAATTAGCCATGGGAGGCACCGGTACAGCTTGGCAGTGGGATGCTTCAACCATCTACAGCAACCCTGCCGGTCTTGCAAGGTTAAAAAACCTACAGGCTTACGGCTCTGTAAGCCATATTTACCAAGCCGATGCTTATGGCAACTCGCTTACCTCAGAGTCTTCTCAGGCACAAGTATTGCGCCCAATAAATGTTTATTTTGGCGGAACGGTAAAAAAAGACGGTAACTTAGGCTTAGGCATTGGTGTTTATTCGCCTTATTCACAAGCTATTCAGTGGGATGACAACTGGACTGGCAGATATTTGGTACAGTCTTATCAAATGAGTACGCTTTTCATACAGCCCACTGTAGCTTATAAGTTTTGTGATGAAGTGAGCGTGGGTGCCGGGTTCGTTATAGCCACCGGCGTATTTGACTATCGCTATGCACTGCCTGTTCAAAATGCTACCGGACAAGATGCTAAAGCGCAACTGCACAGCAATGCCTCCGGCGTAGGTTTTAACTTAGGCGTACAAGTAAAAGTGAGCGACAGAGTACAATTAGGTGCTACATATCGCTCTCAAGTAAATATGGAAATGGGTGGAGGTAGTGCCAACTTTACCGTGCCAAACACATTAAAACCACTTTACCCTAACACTCGCTTTGACGGACTGATGCCCATGCCACAAGTATTTTCTTTAGGCGTAGGCTTTAAGCCCCTTAATAATGAAAAACTTACCATGCAGTTTGACCTTAACTATACTGGTTGGAACTCTTACGACTCCCTTCGCTTGAACTTTGCACAACACACCACATCAATAGAAGACCTACACTCGCCTCGCAAATACCGCAACACCCTATCTACTCATTTGGGTGCTAACTATAAAGTGGGTAAAGTGCTTAGCCTTATGGCAGGTGCCGCTTATGAGCCTACACCAGTTACAGACGGCTATGTAGCTCCAGATATGCCTGATGCAGACAGAGTAATGTTCTCTTGTGGTGCCTCTGTTCACCCGTTGCACCGCTTCACTATCTTAGCAGCCTTACAGTACAATACATCCATGAAAAGAAGAGCCGCAACTTACAATTTTGCCAACTTTAACGGCACTTATCTTTCTCAAACATTCACTCCCGGTATTGGCTTATACTACAATTTCTAATCTGTAAATCATATAACAATGAAAAAAATATATATTGCCTCCGCTATCAGTGCATTGATTTTTGCATCTTGCAAGCCATCGGTAAACATCACCACACCGCCATCAGCAGGTAATACAGACCTTCGTAACTACCTTGCCATTGGTGCGAATATGACAGCAGGCTATGCCGACAGCAGCCTATATGTATCATCTCAATTTGCCTCTATCCCCAAGCGTCTTTATGACCGCTTTACCTTAGTAACAGGCGTTACGGGTGCAAAAACAAGCTTTATTCAACCATACCTCAAAACCGATAATGGCTTTAACTATGCCAGCGACCTAACCAGAGTGCCTAAAAAAGTGCTAAGCTGGGTTCGCCATTGCAACGGAGACTCTTCGCTTAGTCCCATATACTATCCGGGCGGTTATAACCTTTCGGATGCCGACTACTTTACCAGCCCCGGTGCTAACGGGCAAGTGAACAACATAGGCGTGCCCGGTATGCGTGTGGCAGATTTACCCGTTGCGGGCTATTCATCCACGCTGAATATGTATGCCAAACGCTTTTTTGTGGGCAGTAGCACAACGCCAATGGACGAACTTTCTTACAGAGTGCGCAACTTAGAACCTACCTTCTTTACCCTTTGGCTTGGCTTTGAAGACGTTTTAGGCTTTGCCTTAGCCGGAGGTCAGGGTGATGGTTCTATGAATGCAGCTGTTGCTACAGGCACCACCAACTACTATAACACCAACGATATAACGCCTGCTACTGTGTTCAAAACCCAATATGAAGCAGCAGTACAGGTTGCCATAAGCCGCGGTTCGCAAGGCATTCTTATTAACCTGCCTGATATTGAAAGACTGCCTTTCTTTACCGCCCTACCTATTAAAGGGCTATATATCCCCCGCCAAACACTTGCAGACTCGCTTACGGCTATGTATGCTGGCTATAGATACACCTTCTCTTTAGGTTACAACAATTACATTGTTAAAACCCACACGGGCGTGCTCCGCCAAGCAGTGGACGGTGAATTATTGCTTATGTCTTGCCCCATAGACTCTATATTATGCGCCGGTTGGGGTAGCACACGCCCTATTCCGCAAGAATATGTGATTACAACAGAAGAACTGCAAAACATTCGCAGTGCCACCGTGATATACAACAACTTTATCCGCGATATGGCACTCCGCTATAATCTCCCTCTTTCAGATATGAATACCTTTATGAGAACCATGTCCTCAAGCGTAGTATTTAACGGCATTACCTACAATGCACAATACTTATCCGGAGGCTCGTTTTCTTTAGATGGCGTTCACCCCAACCCTCGCGGCAATGCCTTAATAGCTAATAACATTATAGGCACTATAAACAACTTCTACAAGTCATCCATACCCCTAATGGATGCCAACAATTATGCAGGCGTATTATTCCCATAATGTATTATAAATAGCATTATACGTCAGCCGCTTCCCCAAAGAAGCGGCTGATTTTTTTGTGGATAATCAACATTAACTTGTATAGCCTGCCAAACAGAGGTTATGCAAATGCCTATCTTTTGGACACAATGATTATAAGGTATCAAAAAAAGTAGTACCTTAGCCCGCTAATTTACTTCTCCTTATAATTTAGGGTGGCGTGTACTTAAAGATAACAAATATTAATTATAACTTAAAAAAATAATGGATATCATAACAATAATAGTGGGTTTTGTGGCATTAGCCATAGGAATAGTGATAGGGAATATCTTATTTGGCAAAAAAGCAAAAGAACAATTAGCACAAGCGGAAGAACTGTCTAAAAAAGCCGAAGAACAAGCCAAAAAAATAATAGACGATGCTAAAACAATAGCCGAAACCCTTAAAGAAAACAAGCTTTTGGAAGCCAAAGAGCATTTTGCACAACTAAAGTCTAAATTTGAGGTAGAAAAAGCCAATCAAGAAAAAGAATTGGCTATCAGGCAGCAAAAGCAGGCAGAGAACGACAATAAAATAAAGCAACAGCAGCAATCTTTAACCGACAAGCAAAATAGCCTTCAAAAGCAAATTCAGGAAAATGAGCAAGCCAGAGAAACTATAAAGCAGCAATTAGAGGTGGCTGCCGCCAAACGTGCCGACCTTGACAAGCAGCATGATGTTTACCTTAAAAAATTGGAAGGCATTGCAGGCTTATCGGCAGAGGCAGCAAAAAACGAAATTATAGACCAAATAAAGCAAGAAGCCCGTACAAAAGCCGCTTCATACGTTAAAGAAATGATGGATGAAGCTAAGGTCAATGCCAACAAAGAAGCCAAAAAAGTTATCATACAGTCTATACAAAGGCTGGCATCTGAGCAGGCTATTGACAACACCGTTACCACATTCCCCTTAGAAAGCGATGAAATAAAAGGGCAAATAATAGGGCGTGAAGGACGCAACATAAAGGCACTAGAAGCAGCTACAGGGGTTGATTTTGTGATAGACGACACACCGGAGGCTATTGTGTTAAGTTGTTTTGACCCGTTTAGAAAAGAAATAGCCCGCTTAGCCCTTCAAAAATTGGTGCAAGATGGGCGCATTCAGCCGGGTAGAATTGAAGACGTGGTAGAAAAAACACGCCGCCAAATGGAAGACCAAATTATGGAAATAGGCGAACGCACCGCCATTGAACTTGGCATACACGGCTTACACAAAGACTTAGTACGGGTAGTGGGCAAAATGCGTTATCGCTCTTCTTATGGTCAAAACCTACTAATGCACTCTAAAGAAACTGCGAACCTTTGTGGCATAATGGCAGCAGAGCTTGGCTTAGGGCAAAAGATAGTAAAAATGGCAAAAAGAGCCGGTTTACTGCACGATATAGGAAAAGTGCCCGATGAAGAAGGCGAAATCAGCCACGCACTATTGGGTGCCAAATGGGCAGAAAAAGCAGGAGAACACCCGGCAATAGTAAATGCCATAGGTGCACACCATGACGAAATGGAAATGCAATATATCATTTCGCCCATAGTACAAGCCTGCGATGCCATAAGCGGAGCACGCCCCGGTGCAAGGCGCGAAACCACCCAAAGCTACTTCCAACGTTTAAAGGACTTAGAAGCCTTAGCCTCTGCCTATAAAGGCGTGGAACGCGTATTTGCCATTCAAGCAGGGCGAGAGCTACGCATAATGGTAGAAGCAGATAAAGTGGACGACCAAATGTCGGCACAAATGTCTTTTGAAATTGCACAGCGTATTGAAAAAGAAATGCAATATCCGGGGCAAATTAAAGTAGTGGTAGTTCGCGAACTTCGCGTTACCAATGTGGCAAAATAAAGCAATAGTAAGGCACTAAAGCACCGCAGTAGTTATTCCTTTCCTTCCAACCTTGCATTCCAGGGTTTGTCGGCTATGCCATTAATGTGGCTAATATAGCGTGCTAATACAAACAAATAGTCCGACAAACGATTAAGATAAGGTATAACCAATGGTGGTAGCCACTCTCCGGACTCCTGCATGGCTACGCATATCCGTTCTGCACGGCGGCATACGCACCGCGCCACGTGGCACGTACTTGACGCTATGTGCCCGCCCGGCAATATAAAAGAGCGCATTTCGGGCAGGTGCTCGTTCATAGCATCTATTTGGAGTTCTAACCATTGTATGTCGGCTTCAAACAGGTCAGGCAGTTTCATTTTTATCTCTTTACGCGGGTCAGTGGCAAGCGCACTGCCTATGGTAAAAAGGCGGTCTTGAATTTCGCTTAGCTGTGCAGTAATTTCACCATTTCTTGCACTGTCGCTTACCACACCTAAGTACGAGTTTAGCTCGTCCACCGTGCCATAGCTGTCTATTCTAATGTGGCTTTTAGGCACCCTAACGCCTCCTATCAGGCTTGTGCCTCCCTTATCGCCTGTTTTTGTATATATTTTAAACATGGTAGTTAATGTATCGCCAATAAAGGTAGTAAATTATTGAGTAGTCAACGTTTAAAATTTGGGCATAAGCAACCGTTAATACACCAAAATCCACATTTAACTTATCAAACTATTTTCGCATTTATCCTATTTGCTTAGTAACTGTTTTATCGCAGTAACATGAGCTAATATAACCGCAGGCACTATAAAAGCCGGAAGCAGCAAAAAAGGAAAATATACAACGGCAATATTGGGCTGTTCAAAACCAAACTTTTGGAAAGGTGTGGGTGTAGATAAAATAGCTATTACCACTATATTGATTACTAATAACAAACAAGCCACATTCCATAACAGCAATACCTGTTTGCCCACTACATTTTTCACAAAAGCAAAATAATAAATGATAGTAGCCGATAAGCCGGATAGAATATCAAAGTTTTTGCCTTCAAAAGTCATTATTTCGGGAATGGTTTTATGCAAAAATAAGCCCCACAACGCTATTTCTACCGGAATTCTAACTATGTGTAAAAGAGTTAGCGTTTTTAGGTCTAAACTTCGTAGAAAATGCTGCCCTTTAGGTGAAATTAAACTATAAATCAAAAACGCTAATGGAGGCAAAATGAGGAGCGGAAAGCGTGGAGGCATAGCTTCAAATCGGGTATAGAAGGCGGTGAAGGATACCCCTATTTGCAGCAACATCCACAATACAGCTACTATCATAAACGGCTTTTTGAAGCCGGTTGCCTTGCTGATAAAGTAATAGGTAAAGAGCAGTGCGGCTGCGAAAGTAATGTAAATGGGGGGCGATATGATTGGCATTGTTGTGTAATTAACTTAGCTGTGAAAGTTTATTGACGCGCTCATCTCTCCGTTTATCATTTTCTACCACGCCATCTCTCAGCCTTATAATGCGGTGGGTATAGTTTGCAATATCTTCTTCATGGGTTACTAACACTACGGTATTGCCCTGCCGGTGCAAGCCCGAAAATAGCTCCATAATTTCTACAGACGTTTTAGAATCAAGGTTGCCGGTAGGCTCATCGGCAAGTATAAGAGACGGATTGTTGATTAATGCCCGCGCTATGGCTACCCTTTGGCTTTGCCCTCCGCTTAGTTCATTGGGCTTATGATGCCCCCTGTCGGCAAGTCCTACCTTTTGGAGCATATCTTGGGCACGCTCTATGCGTTCACTTTTTTTAACTCCTGCATATACTAACGGTAAGGCAACGTTTTCCAACGCCGATAACCGCGGTAAAAGGTTAAACTGCTGAAAAACAAAGCCTATTTCTGTATTGCGCACTCCGGCTAAGCTGTCTTTGGGCATGCTGCTCACTTCTTTGCTATTAAGAATATACTCCCCACCGGAGGGTGTGTCTAAGCATCCTAAAATGTTCATAAGCGTAGATTTTCCCGACCCTGACGGTCCCATAAGGGCTACATACTCATTTTTTTCAATCGTAATGTTTATGCCCTTTAGCACCGGCAATTCCTGCTTACCTAAGAAATAGCTTTTGCAAATGTTTCTTAAAATAATTATTTCATTCATGTATGAATACAATTAAAGACAGAGTTTGATTCAAAACACAACTATTGCGTTAGTTGCGCTTATTTTGTCCAAAAATACATCTATTTTTACAGCTATCATGCTTTGTTTCCCAAATTGTAAAATTAACATAGGGTTATACATCACCAATAAGCGTTCAGACGGCTATCATAGCATAGAAACGCTGTTTTACCCCGTTGCATTTACCGATGCCTTAGAACTGATACCCTTAGCCTCCGGCGCAGAGCCGGAACTGCACCTTACCGGGCTGCCCGTAGCAGGCTCTACGGAGGGCAACTTGGTCATGAAAGCCTATCGCCTATTAGCAGCAGACTTTCCCAATACCGTAAAGCCGGTGGCTATTCACCTGCACAAAGCCATTCCCATGGGGGCGGGCTTAGGCGGAGGCTCTGCCGATGGTGCGTATATGCTTACCATGCTTAACCGTTACTTTAATTTAGAGCTATCCATAGCTCAATTAGCTGCTTATGCCTTACGGTTGGGTAGTGATTGTCCTTTTTTTATCTATAACCAGCCTATGTGGGGCAGTGGCAGGGGAGAGGAGTTAAGCCTTTATAGCTTAGATTTAAGCCCTTATTCGCTGCAAATTGTGTGCCCGGAGGTTAGCGTAAACACGGCATTGGCATACAGCCTTGTTAAGCCCCTACCCGCCCCCGATAACTTTATGAACCTACCGCAATTACCGGTAAACGAATGGAGAAACCGTATTGTCAATCATTTTGAAGCACCTATATTTGAGCGTTTTCCGGCTCTATCTGCCATTAAAGAACGGCTTTATGAGCAAGGAGCTATTTATGCTTCTATGTCAGGCAGCGGGTCGGCTATTTATGGTATTTTTCCCAAAGGGCAAAAAGCCTCACTCCCCGGTGAAAGGGTGATAGATTTGCCTTAATGAAGTGATTACTTCTGCAATTTCAGCACAGATTTACCTGCTACATGTAGCAGG
>RGMU01000041.1 GCA_010021705.1 Chitinophagia bacterium
TAAACCATGACTTTTGTCAACAAATTTACGGCATTTGTCCGAAATAACCATCAACTAAAAGCTAATGTTTTGATAATTTCTGTTCTATGGTACGTAGGTAGCAGCACGGCAACGGTTATGCCATATCAGCTATAATGGCTACCTTTGCGCCATACAGCATGGAACATATTAAAAACCTTCAGGAGCTTATTTCTGATATTACAAGCAATCCCGGACCATCATCAGCCATTGTGGCAAACTTGATTATTATAGAAAGCCTGATGTCGGTGGACAATGCAGCTGTATTAGCCACTATGGTGCTTGACCTGCCCGAAAAAGACCGTGATAAAGCACTTAAATATGGTATGTTGGGGGCATATTTGTTTCGCGGATTGGCAATGCTGTTTGCGGGTGTGCTTATCCGTTTTTGGTTTTTAAAACCATTGGGCGGGCTATATTTGCTATACCTTGTGTATGAATGGTGGCACGGCAAGCAAACAAAAACCAAAGAAGACGACTTTGAAGACAAAAAAGCCAATTGGCTATACCGGGCAACAGTGGGCACATTTGGCAACTTTTGGGCAACAGTTGCACTAATAGAACTAATGGACATGGCGTTTTCCATAGACAATGTGTTTGCCGCAGTAGCATTTTCAGACAATATTTTGTTAGTGTGCTTGGGCGTGTTTATAGGCATATTAGCAATGCGGTTTGTGGCGCAAACGTTTGTAAAACTAATGGAGCGTTATCCGTTTTTAGAAACCGCTGCATTTATGGTGATAGGGCTGTTGGGCGTAAAGCTGGCATTGTCTTTAGTGTCTCACTTCATGCCCGAGTCGGCATTTGGTAAGTTTTTAGAAAGCGAAACCACCGATGTGGTTACATCAGTGCTCACGGTGTGCATTTTTGGCATTCCTATACTTACCAGCCTATTGTTCAATGTGCCCAAGCGGAAAAAATAGGCTTGTTAACTGCCCCTCAAAAAGCACGCTGCAAAATAATTGGGCGAAAAAGCGAAAAATACGGCGAAAAAATTGGTAGTGCAAAAAATGTGTATTACCTTTGCGGGAAATTTTTTTGAGAACCATGTTTGCAATAGTTAACATTGCCGGTCAGCAATTTAAGGTAAAGCCAAACGATGAGATATTTGTTCATCGTTTACCCGGAGAAGCCGGCGATAATGTAGCGTTTAACGAAGTATTACTTACTTCAAACGAAAGCGGAATGTCGCTGAAAAGTGATGTGTCTGTACAGGCAGTAATTTTAGAACACCTTAAAGGCGATAAGGTGATAGTGTTTAAGAAAAAACGCCGTAAAGGGTACATGAAGAAAAACGGTCATCGCCAATACCTTACCAAAATTAAAATTAGTGCAATAGCCTAATTTGGTTTACAGGTAGTTTAATTTATTAATTCCTAATTAAAATTTAAGAACAATGGCACATAAAAAAGGTGAAGGTAGTGTAAGAAACGGAAGGGACTCGCGCAGCAGGCGTTTAGGCGTAAAAATATATGGTGGTCAACCTGCCATACCCGGTAATATAATTGTACGTCAAAGAGGTACAGAATATCATCCCGGCAGCAATGTAGGCATGGGTAAAGACTATACCATTTTTGCCCTAACAGCAGGCTTGGTGGAGTTCAAAAAAACACGCTTAAAAACGTATATCTCTGTAGTAGCTCCGGCAGCTACCGCATAACAATAATTAATACTTGTTGGTTAATAATTAACGTATGGGCTGAAAATTTTCAGCCCATACGGTTTTATGTGCTCCCGCACTAAAGGCTACGCGCCGTAGATATAGCTATATCCAAAAAATAAACACGGCTCTATTGCAATATGCGGGCTATTGGTGTTTCTTTGTTCCAAATATGCAGAATATGCTTTATTCCATGACTGGCTTTGGTAATGCCGAACAAACGATTAACAGAAGGCACATAGCCGTAGAAATGAAGGCGGTAAACGGCAAACAGCTTGATATTATGATGAAGCTACCGCCAATGCTACGCATTTATGAAGGCGAAATAAGAAAACTGCTTGCCAATGTGCTACTAAGAGGTACAATAGATGTGAACATTACCATAAAGCAAGACGGGGCTTCCAAACCCATGGTGGTAAATACCGACCTTGCCCTATACTACTACCAAAGCATGAAGCAGCTAAGCACCACCCTAAACCTGCCGGAAGAAAATGTGTTGGCTACGCTGATGCGGATGCCGGAGGTGGTGGCACAAGAGCAAGACGCGCTACCGGAAGCCGACTTTGAAGGTGTGCTAAAGGTAGTAGCCGCCGCCGCTAATCGCCTTATGGAGCACCGCGAACACGAAGGCAGTGCCCTGCACCAAGACCTAATGCAGCGCGTTGAAGCCATTGAACAGGGATTAGAAAAGGTGAACGCACACGAGCCGGAAAGGTTAGCCAGAATAAGAGAACGCCTTAGCCAATGGGGCATAGCTACAGATGTAAAGCAACCGTTAGATGCCAACCGGCTTGAGCAGGAGCTAATTTACTATATAGAGCGCATGGACTTTTCGGAAGAGCGCGTCAGGCTTACGCAGCACTGCCACTATTTTAAGCAAACCATTGCCACTACCGACCTTGCCATTGGCAGAAAACTCAACTTTATATTGCAAGAAATAGGCAGAGAAATTAACACCTTAGGTGCCAAAGCCAACCATGCCGGCATTCAGCAGTTGGTTATCAACATGAAAGACGACTTAGAAAAAATGAAAGAACAAGTGCTGAATGTGCTGTGAGGGAGGGGATTTATACGGCTACAATACCCGCCACCCTCCCACTTCACCCACAATCTCCCCGAACTAAAAAGCGAAGCTATAAGGTTTTGAGGGGGGTATGTTATGATAAACTCATTGCAATTATGATTTGCTTTAGAGTCCCTATAAGCCATAATATAGCTCTTTGTAGTATATTAATATCTTAGTCCATCATTCCGATTCTTCCATTGCCTGCAAATCCAACCTCGTATTTTACCATCAATATGATAATGGTCTAAAACCACATCATTCGTAAATTGCCTAATGATTGTTTTTTCGCAAATGGGTGTGTTTGTTATCTGAATCTGGACGCTCAGGATTTAAAGATTAACAGGACGCACAGATACGATTTTATTGTACAAAAATTACACCTAAAATATGTTAAAAATATTGTATTTGCGAGGGAGCGTAGCGACCCGAAGCAACCTATAGTCATGTTTTTTTAAAATAATTTAACATTTTTTAGGCGTATGGCATCACTTTAGATGGCTTCGGCACTGCGTGCCTCGCCAAGACGCACCGGGGGAATACACCCACTACATTATCCATTAATATACCCTATATTTGCATATATGCTCCCTACCGATAGTAATGCCATGCCCTCGGCTATGATTCACCAACTAAGGCTGTTTCAGTATAAAAACTATGGCGAAGCCACTTTCACATTTGGCACGGGAGTAAACTGCATTACCGGCAACAATGGCACCGGCAAAACCAACCTTTTAGATGCCATTTACTTTGTGTGCTTTACCAAAAGCTATTTTTCGCCTACCAACCGTCAGGTGGTGCAGGCAGGCACGAATAGCTTTGCCCTTAAAGCCACCATGCAGCATGGCAGTAAAGCGCAAGAAATAGCCTGCAAATGGCAAAACGGCAAAAAAGAGATAAGTTGCAATGGTATTGCCTACACTTCGCCGGTGGCGCATATCGGCAAGTTTCCTGCCGTGATGATAGCCCCCGATGACGTGGAACTGATAACCGGTGGCAGCGAAGCCCGCCGCCGATGGGCAGACAGTACCCTTTGCCAAACCAACCCCCAATATTTAGAGCAATGGCTATATTATAACAAAATATTGGCACAGCGAAATGCTTTGCTTAAACAAGCAGCCGGCTACCCACCCGATGCCACACTTATTGCCTATTATAACGGTGTGCTTGCCCAAGCGGCTACCTATATTCACCACCAAAGAGTGGGGTTTACCGCAGCAATAGTGCCCCTTTTGCACCACTATTATACCCTTATTAGCAAATGCAGTGCGTTAGAAGACATCAGTATAGGCTACCAAAGCCACCTGCACACCGCCCCCTTGCAGCACCTTTTAGAACAAAGCCACAACGCAGACCGGCATTTGCAGCGCACCACAAAAGGCATTCATAAAGACAACTGGGAGCTAACGCTAAACCAAAGCCCGTTTAAGCATCGCGCATCGCAGGGGCAGCGGAAAAACATGCTTTTTGCGTTAAAACTAAGCCAATATAGCTATTTGGCACAGCATACCGGCATCACGCCATTACTGCTTTTAGACGATATTTTTGAAAAACTTGACCAAAACCGTATGCAAGCCCTGCTTGAGCTTATCCTTAGCCATACCCATGGGCAAGTATTGCTTACCGATACCCACTACAGCCGCGTGGCAGCCTGCATAAGTTCAACCCACAATGCCCACTTTATAGCATTAGGATAGTGTAAAAAAGAAGGTAATGCCCTTACCTTGCTCGCCCTCTACCCATATAGTGCCTCCATGCTTTTCTACAATCCGCTTTACTATGGCTAAGCCCATACCATTGCCCTCAATCCCGCTATGGAAACGCTTAAACGGCGTAAACAGGTTTTGAATGCTATCGGGGCTTAATCCGGTGCCATTGTCTTTTACATAAAGCACAATTTGTGGTTCTTCCCACTCTTCTTCTCCTTCTTTTTTAATGGCACCTATTTCTATCACCGGCTGTGGCTTTGCCATAGAATATTTTATGGCATTGGATATAAGGTTGGTGTATAGCCTGCGAATGGCAGCGTCATTAGCCGGTAAGGTGGGCAGCGGATACACGGTAATTGTGCCTTTATAGTTGAGTGGCGTTAGCTCATCAATTATTCTTTGCACAACGGTATTCAGGTTGATATCTTGTTTGTCTAAGGAAGAAGTGCCTAATTTTGAAAACAACAACAAGTCTTTTAGTAATTGCTGCATACCGCTTGCGGTAGTGCTAAGAATTTCTAACAGTTCGGTTTGCTCTTCGTCAAGGTTAGATACAGAAAGTAGCTCTGCCACATTAATAATGCGGGAAAGGGGCGAATTAAGGTCATGCGCGGCAGAGGCGGTAAAGGCTTTAAGGTCTTGCAGTTTCAGCAGGTCTTCGGTTATATCGTCCACTGTGGCTATAATGCCATATTGCACGCCAAGCTGGTTGTTCAAAGGGCGGGGCTTAATATTTACCCATATTTTAACGTCATTTTTTGTTTTAATTTCTGTTTGCAGGGTGTCAAAGCTGCTTGACTCGGGGTCAAAAAGATGGTCATACACTAATGTGTGCTGCGAAGAAGGTATAAGCAAGTATAAGGCATCTTGCCCAATAAGTTCGTTTTCGGTATAGCCGGTCATGGCACAAAAGCTTTCGTTGCAAAACAGTATTTTCCCCTGCATACTAAAACTCAGCACACCTTCATTAATGTTGTTGATAATGGCTTTATAGCGGTTTTCGCTGGTAGCTAACCTCATTTCTGTTTTTTTGGCAAGGAGTTCTTTTTTGTTTTCTGTGCCGGCATACCATGTTAAAAACAGCAATACCGATATAATAATAGCAAGCGTATTAAGCTCCACACCAAATGCGGAAGGGTAATACTTGTGGTTCTCGCCCCAAAGCCTTATATAGCCTATTATAGGTGGTAACACAAATACCAAAGGCAAGGTAATGCGCAACAGCTGCCCGCCCTTTAAGTTAGAAGTGAGTATTTTGGTAAGCGAAAAGCGCGTGTTCATAAAAATGAGACTTGCGCTAAGGGGCATAAACGTTAGCGAAGAAATAAGCGTCATGGGTATATAGCCCAAAAAGCGAAAGTCTTGCGGTATCTTAAACAAATAGCCTAAAATGGAGATATAGGCAGAAAAAAAGTTGACTAACAGAAGCACATTTTTTAGCCTATTCACCCAATCATTAGCCACCTTATAAATAAGCATACAATGACCTATGATAAAGAAAGACAAAATGGTGCTAAGGGCTAATATATGATTGTTAATATCGCCGTCAAATTTATTGCGGAATAAATAAATATCTAATCTGGCATTTACATTGCCGTAAACGTAGCAGATGCCATGATAAAGGGAGAACAACGATATAAAAAGCGCAATGGCAAAAGCAATAGGGTCTTTGGTATGGGTGCGCTCTGATGTGCGGTGCACCCATATACCCGATAATATAAACAGCAATGCCCCCACGGGGTTCATTGCACGCATACCGGGTAACACTGATTTAAGAAAACCAACATTTAATATCCAGCCTAATAATACCGAAATACCCGAAGCTATGGTGATATAGCACAGCGAACGAACAATGGTTTTCCTTTTAGGTATCTTCATACACACAGAATCTAATACTAAATGTACAACATTTATTTCTATCCAACAACTATATTACGTAATACTTACAATAAATTAACATATTTCACACAATTAACGTGTGTAATTGCTAAATTACAAATGTTTTTAATATGTAAACGAACTGAAAGGAGTATTATTTTCCACTTAGTGCCCTGTGCTATGTTAATGTTTGGCGGTGGATGAGTAGTTATATGCGTATTTTGCACGTATGTAGATAAAAACATCCCCGTTGCAAAATGCAGAATAAACGCTACTTTTGAGGATAAAAACACAATAGCATGATAACAAAACTAAACCACGTGTGCATTTATGTGCTGAACCAAGAAAGTGCCTACGATTTTTATGTCAACAAATTGGGCTTTAAGGTGCACACTGATGCCCCCATGGGTCCCGGTATGCGCTGGCTAACCCTCTGCGCACCTGAACAGCCCGATGTAGAATT
Source organism: Chitinophagia bacterium (assembly GCA_010021705.1). Lineage (GTDB taxonomy): Bacteria > Bacteroidota > Bacteroidia > Chitinophagales > Chitinophagaceae > RGMU01. Next base: position 6,792 of record RGMU01000041.1, read on the forward strand.
TACCATTATTCAGGTAGAAGACGGCATGATATTTAAAAATGGTGCAGACGTTAAAATGAGAGAACTTATACAAGCAGGCACATTTGGCTTTGCCGTATTAGAATGCGACAACCTGGTAGAAACCTACAACGACCTTAGTGCCAAAGGCGTAGAATTTCTAAAAATGCCCACCCACGAATTTTACGGCTACGAAGCCATTTTTAAAGATGACTCCGGCAACTGGTTTTCATTAGGCGAAAAGAAGAAGTAGGGGGGTGCTTCTTAGCTATTTTGTGCCGCGTTGTTAGAAATAGCTTGATTTTTGACCATTACGCCTTATATTAGGTTATTTTGTATAGCTTTACCTACAATTATTTTAACAACAATTATGGTAGTTAAGTTTCAGCCTGCTCCTTTTAAGCCCGGAAACAGAACTCATTACTTGCCATTAAGAGAAATACCCGGTATTTATGTTTACGGACTGCGGCTGCTAATTGACGGGAGTATAAAATTTGTGCCTCTTTATATCGGAATTAGTGTTGATTTAGAACACAGTTTATTGAAACATTACCGTGACCAAAAAACGGGAGGCAATAGCTGTAACGAACTGTTTAATCTAAACGGGAGAAGTTCAGTTGCTTCAATTAAAGCCTTATATGCGGATATGAAAATGTATGACTCGTTTAGTACCATACCACAGCACCCTAAGCGATTAAGCATTCCATCGTTAATTTGGTTTAACGCTGCTGCTTTTTTTAATTGGAGACTTGCACCATCTATTTCCACCTATAAGGCAAATTCAGGAGTAATGAACAGTATAAAACCTGACGGAGATTTAGACAAAATAGGTACTACCGCTGCATTAAAGTTAAAAAAGGATATAGAAGACTCTAAGGCACTTTTTGATGATAACTTCTATTTTATTTATGCCCGTCTTAGTACCGATGTTCACATACCCAATACTCATCAGCTATTCATACCCGATTATCGTTCATGCCGATATCTTATTGGGAGGGCAAATGGACCGGGTAAAAACATTTGTGAGGCTATTGAACTTGCAACAAAAAAAGCATTTAGTTGCCACTTAGGGATACATTCTACAGCCAATGCTGTGGGCACTTTGCACCCCATGGAAATTGATATTTCTACTATACAGCATGACCTTGTGAATGTTGGGGGTCATAATTTTGGAAATCCTTACATACATCCACTAATAATACGTGTATAGGGTAAAAACACTCCCTAAAGCGGTATGTTGCCGTGCTTGCGCTTAGGCATTTTTACTACTTTGTTTTGCAGCATGGTAAAGCCTTTTATTAGCTTTTGGCGGGTTTGAGAGGGGAGTATCACCTCGTCTATAAAGCCACGGGCAGCGGCACCATAAGGGGTGGCAAACTTTTCGTTGTACTCGGCTTCTTTTTCAGCCCATTTGCCGGCAGGGTTTTCTGCTTGGCTAATTTCTTTCTTAAATATAATTTCGGCTGCGCCTTTTGCTCCCATAACGGCTATTTCGGCTGTGGGCCAGGCATAGTTAAGGTCGGCACCTATGTGTTTAGAGTTCATTACGTCATAAGCACCGCCGTATGCTTTGCGGGTAATAACGGTAACTTTGGGCACGGTGGCTTCGCTAAGGGCATAAAGCAGCTTTGCGCCATTGGTAATAATGCCGTGCCACTCTTGGTCGGTACCGGGCAAAAAGCCGGGCACGTCCACCAATACTAACAATGGTATGTTAAACGCATCGCAAAAGCGCACAAAGCGCGCCCCTTTCCGGCTGGAATTTATGTCTAACACGCCTGCCAAATAGGCAGGCTGATTGGCTACTATGCCTATGCTTTTACCGGCTATGCGGGCAAAGCCTACCACTATATTTTCGGCAAAGTCTTTGTGCACCTCCATAAAAGACTCTTCATCGGCAAGCTCGGCTATCACGTCTTTAATGTTGTAAGGCTGATTAGGATTGGCGGGTATAAGAGTGTCTAAAGCGAGTCTTAATTCGTTGCCGGCGGGGTAGGCTATGCTTGGAGCGTCTTCTTCACAGTTTTGGGGCATATAGCTTAACAGTTGTTTAATGTTTTCTATACATTCCACTTCGTTGGCACAGGCAAAGTGCGTTACCCCCGATTTGGAAGCATGGGTATGTGCCCCGCCAAGTTCTTCGCTGCTAACGGTTTCATGGGTAACGGTTTTTACCACATTAGGACCGGTAACAAACATATAAGACGTGTGCTCTACCATCAATATAAAGTCGGTAATGGCAGGCGAATACACCGCCCCGCCGGCGCATGGTCCCATTATGGCAGATATTTGGGGTATTACGCCGGAAGATTGCACATTGCGGTAAAAGATATCGGCATAGCCCCCTAAAGACACCACGCCTTCTTGTATCCGCGCGCCGCCGCTATCGTTTAGCCCTATCACGGGCACGCCGTTTTGGAGGGCAAGGTTCATAATTTTAACTATTTTTTCAGCATGAGTTTCCGAAAGGCTACCGCCAAACACGGTAAAGTCTTGCGAAAACACATATACCGGTCTGCCGGCAATGGTGCCGTAGCAGGTTATCACGCCATCGCCTAAATACACCTCGTTTTCCATGTCAAAGTCGCGGCAGCGGTGCGTAACCAACATGCCAATTTCTTCAAACGAGCCTTCGTCAAGCAGCAACAGTAGCCTTTCGCGGGCGGTTAGTTTGCCTTTTTTGTGCTGTGATTCTACTCTGGCTTTGCCACCCCCTTGCAGGGCTTGCTGTTTTAGTTGGTTTAGTTGTTCTACTTTGTTGGTCATTATTGTTATATTTATGGGGTATGTGCTATATGCCCGTAGTTTAAGTTTGGGAGGCAAATATAAGGCTATGGAGCTTATATTATACTTTACTGCTGGCGCAAATAGGCGAATAGTGCAAAAAAGAGGGCGCATAAGTACTGCTCCAATAGCCTCTTTGGAAAAGAAGAATTTACATGATAGGCACAAAAACGACTTATCATAGATAATCGGAATAATTTTAACTTAAACCGGCTATATCTTCTTCGCTTAGCCCCAATTTTGCCATTACTTTTGCTTTAGCAATATCCATATCTAACATTGCTTTAGCCGCTATTAGCTTGCTTTTCAATTCTCCCTCCTGCAAGCCTTCTGCTTTGCCTTTCTCCAATCCCTCCTGCAAGCCTTCTGCTTTACCTTCAGCTTTTCCCATCTCTAATCCCTCCTGCAAGCCTTGTTGCAAGCCTTCTTGCAA
>RGMU01000401.1 GCA_010021705.1 Chitinophagia bacterium
GCATATTTAGCAAGCAGCCCGGTTAATAGGGGCAAAGCTGTCTGCATCAATAACGGTGCAGCTTCTTTAATTGTTGCCTTTAAAGGGTCTTCCGATAGGGTTTGGTTTTGAGTGGTCAAAGCCGCGTTTTCAGCTTCCAGTTCTGCGAGCTCTTCTTCCAGCTCTTCAATTTCCCTATCTTTTTCTGCCAAAGCTTCGGTTAGCTGTTTAACCTGGGCGCGCAAGTATTCAGTTTCGTATTTTAGGTTGGCCCGGTCTTCTAATATATTTAAAGGCATACCATCCAGCGGGTTTGCCTCGGCTTTTGGTGCTGGTTTAGTCTTCATACCTGTTTTCTCAATATAACAAATTGTAACCGTATCGCTTCGCATTTGCTTACCGGCTACCTGGTAGGTACCGGGTTCGGTTGTTTCCAAACATAGGTATTTTGCGATTTTGGTACGAACATAGCCTTCCTTGTCTTTTAAAGGGCTCCAGCCGTGCAGCTTTTTTCCGGACTCATCCAGCAAGGCAACGTAAGTATAAGGCGTTGCCATTATAGCTTTTGCGGCTTTATCTATGTCTTTTAAACCGTAGGTCATCCTTGAGAAAATAACTGGTTTTGGCCGGATATGCCTTGAAAAGTTGGCTTTCGGTTAAATTCGTAATAATGCACCTGTATAGTAGGCCAGTTTATTAGGTCTACACCCTCCACACCGGAAGCAGTATTAGGGGTTAAGCGTTGTACTACTTCGGTTGTAAAACCTCCTGTGTTGAAATTGTCAATTGGTAGGTTTATAGACCCGGTGTTAAACGGTGTTGCCAAATTATCGTTGGGTATGCCTATGGTGCTATAATTGTAACCACCAGCTAAATTGGTCTGTAGCTGTTGTACTGTTTGTGAAGACCGATTAGGGCCGCCGAAAGGCACCGGCACAAAATTACGTTCATTGAAAAAAGTACCTAAAGCTGCAAGATTAGCGGCAAAAAAACCGGTTGCAGGGTCAGTTAAATTTGGAAACGTAAAATAAAAATAAGGCGATGCGCTGGTACCTATTAAACATTCTATTTCCATTACAGGCCATTCAATATTTGGCGCTGTATATTGAATATCAGTACCAGCACCTCTAACAGTTAAACCTGTAGCTACTCCGTATTTAGGTCTATACAGCCATTTATACTGGTAATCTGAACTGTAATAATTTAGCTGCGCCCAAGCGCGCTGCATCCAACCAGCAAGCGCCCCGCCGCCTCCAGTTGTTGAAGCCGATTCGAAAAGAGCCGTATCAATACCAAATACATCGTTATATTCCAACACATTGCAAAAAGGATGTATCACTATTTTGGTAATGAGGTAATACTTGTTCTTATCCATTTCAAGAAAAAACAAGTTACCAGTACCCAGCGCGGCGGTTTTATAAACCGCCTCACCGGATAGTACAGCTTTTACCAGTATATCGC
>RGMU01000402.1 GCA_010021705.1 Chitinophagia bacterium
CACCAACTAATAAGTATGCACCCCATGTTGGATTTGGACCATGTAAAGCTCCACCTCTTATTCTTAAAGCAGAATCAGAAGTGCTATGAGGATCTACATAATAGCTAGTATCATTTAAGTCATAGTAAACAGGCGCGCGCATCTGACTATTAGACGTTACCCAACCACTAGAAGCTAGTCGGCCTTGTTCATTAACATTATCAATTCTGTTATATTCTGCCCAACCACTAGGAGTATTTTCTAGTACTGGAGAAAACCTATCGGAGCTACCCCAACCATCAATTTGATCTCCTAAATATCTAACATATAGTGTAAAATTAGGGTTATGACAGTATACTTGTATTTTTACCCCGCCATAAGTTGGATTACCGGTATTATATAATACTCTTAAGTGTGGTATAGTACTTACACCATGTCTACCGGATTGTACTACGGTTATGCCACCATTACCATAGCTCCAGGTTACATGAAAACGTACATAATTATGTCTACTACTATCTAGATCACTAACAATAATAGTATCGGCCATTCTGCCGCTACCATAGCTACCTATAGTCCACCAACCCTCAGTAGTAATAGCAGCAGTATAACTACCAGTATTAACTCTTGGATAATTGCCGCCAATAGTTAATGAATCTATCATAATAGATAGTACTGTATAAAGAATCTGCGCTAAAACTACCAAAGACCTGAGAAGTATAAGATAATCCTGCACCCCAACCTTGTAATCCAGACCATGAACCAGCTCCCCAAGTATAAGATAGATAAAGTGGAACACCATTTCCATTATCGTATTTGTGAAACTTATGAGCCCAAGTGTTACTGTTATAATTACCACGAAGAACTAAACCAGCATTACTACTATTTGCAGCACCAGTACTTTCTTGTCCTACGTTAACGCTTGTGTAATAGAGAAACGATTGTGAATTAGGATCTAAATAATAACTAGTGTCATTGCTATCATAAAAGATAGGTGCACGTAAACTACTATTAGATTGAAAATAACCAGTTTTTACTTGATCATCAGACCAAGAGGTAATAACATCAGCCCAGGAATTCCATACTCCAACATTATTTCTACTACGCAAAGACATCTTATTAGTAGGATCTGTATCCAACCATAGTTGAGCACCATAAATAGATGTAGTTCCACTCCAAGTCATACCAAATATATGTCCATCATTACCACCTGGCCCTTGAGCTAAGGTATATATAAATGAGTGTCCACTATTTGGCATAGCATTGTCTGCGGCAACCACACTAGTAGTATTAGGACTTTGAATAGAATTAATTCTAGCTACATTAAGTATTGATGTACTTGCTGGGTCTACATAATAGTTAGTATCATTAGAATCATAAAATATAGGTGCACGAATATCACCATCAGAACGTATAATACCAGTAGTATAAATATTTTTATTATTTCTAACGCGAACCCAG
>RGMU01000403.1 GCA_010021705.1 Chitinophagia bacterium
TTATTGTCCGGTAGATCCTATTACCCTTACCATTGATACCGTTGGCATGAATTTAACCAAGCCTGTTAGGTTTAGTTTTAACAATGGTGTTTCGTACGGTTTATCTAACACATATACGTTTAAAGGTACCAAAGACACAACTTTAAAAGTTACTTTCCAAGATGGTAACTTCTGTTTTGCAAATTCAGTAATTTCTGTTCCAGTTAGAATTTTACGCCTTACTAATCCTAGCACAAGTATTAATGTTAACGTTGTTGATTCGGCTTGTAACGATAGTAGGATTACGGTTCAATACGTACGTAGCAACGGTTCAGATATATTAGACTATGTATGGACGCACAATGGTTCAGGTAGCTTTGTAGATGCCAATGGCAATAGAGTTACAGACCCTATTTTGAATCCAATAACTTATATTCCTGCTGGTGGTGAGGTAGGCAAGGTAACTTTTACCGCCACTAATGCTTGTTTCGGAATAACTGCTAAAGATTCTATTAAGCTAATTGCTGTTCCAGTAGCCTCTATTGAGATAGATCCTTCTCAGATTTCAAATGGAGTAGTTCAAACTGTTACACCTATAAGATTCACCAGAACTAATGCCCAACCTGGTGAGAAATATACCTTTACGTTTTCTAGTGGAGCTAGTATTAAAGATACCTCTGCTTCTACTATTACCAGATACTTCACTGAAGGTGGTAATTATAGTGTAACGCTTTCTGTGAAAAATGCATCTGGTTGTATTGATACGGTAGTTTTACGATTTAAAGTACAAGAGACATTTAATGTTTTTGTACCGAATATTTTCTCTCCAAGTGCAAATACTCCTGCCGATCAGAACTTCAGAATCAACGGTGTTGGTGTTTCTGATGGTATAGAACTTATTGTATTTGATAAGTGGGGTAAGGAAGTTTATGTAAATAAATCTTTCTCAAGTGCCAGGGACTACGGCTGGAATGGTAAGAAGAAAAATGTTGGCGATGATCAACAAAGCGGTACCTATACCTATGTACTTCGCGGTAAGTATGTAAACGGTCAGTCTTTTGAAAAAACAGGTTCAGTAACCCTTATCCGATAATAATTTAAAATGAAAAATAATACCCAGAAATTAGCTGCTGTACTTGTTCTCGTTTTAATTACCGGATTAAGTCAGTTATTTGCCCAGGAGGTTCAGTTCTCTCAATTTAATGCCTCTTCATTGTATCTTAATCCTGCTTTAGCTGGTGTAGAAAACGATGTAACCTTCAATTCTAATTTTAGGTCTCAATGGTCTAGCATTACCACTTCTCAAGTTACTTCCCAACTTTCTGCTATTATGCCTTTAGTTTCTGGCGATAATAGGAAGAAGCTCAATGGTGGTATAGGTATTGGTGTTTTTAATAACAGTGCTGGCGCAGGTTCTATTCGCGAAACAGGTTTCCGTGCTTCCTATGCCTACAGTCTAG
>RGMU01000404.1 GCA_010021705.1 Chitinophagia bacterium
CACATTTTTTAAATTTTTTAATTTGGTTTCCCATTTTATCAGCCTTGCTGATACTTGCTTTACCTAAATCAGATAAAAGCATTGCATATGCTAAATGGCTTTCACTATTGGCTGTTTTAGTGTCTTTAGCTGTTTCCATTAAGATGTCTCTTGCATTTAATCCAAATTTTCAAGGTATGCAATTTGAGGTAAATCATGACTGGATCAATATGCTCAATATTCGTTATCACTTGGGTATTGATGGGTTGTCCTTGAGCTTAATTGTATTAAGCATATTTACCAATATTATTGTCATTTTAGCAACCTGGAACAGTATTCATCAAAAGGTTCATCAATATCTCGCCGCCTTTCTAATTTTACAAGGATTATTGGTGGGTGTTTTTTCAGCAATGGATGCTATTTTATTCTATATCTTTTGGGAATCTACTTTAATTCCTATGTATCTCATTATTGGTATTTGGGGCTCTGATCGTAGAATTTATGCAGCTATTAAATTCTTTTTGTATACCTTTTTAGGCTCTGTTTTAATGCTTGCTGCTTTAATTTATATTTCATATCAAACCAATTCGTTTGAAATCGAAACCATGTATTCAGCCCCTTTAACTTTGTTTGCTCAAAAACTCATATTTATTGCATTTTTCCTTGCATTTGCCATTAAAATTCCAATGTTTCCGGTTCATACCTGGTTGCCGGATGCACACACAGAGGCACCTGCAGGTGGTTCTATCATGTTAGCTGCAATTCTTCTAAAGCTTGGAGGCTACGGGTTTTTACGCTTGTCCTTACCTGTAGTACCTGATGCATGTCAATTTTTTTCCAAGCCTATGGTTGCCTTATCACTTATTGCGGTTATTTATATTGGCTTAATTGCGGTTATTCAAAAGGATATGAAAAAACTAATTGCCTATTCATCAATTTCACATATGGGTTTTGTAACGTTGGGTATATTTGGTATTTATTTATTACCATCAGCACAAGCCCTTCAAGGTGCAGCACTTCTATTAGAAGGCTCTGTTATCATTATGATTTCACATGCTTTTGTGTCTAGCGGAATGTTTGCAGGCGTTGGTTATATTTATGATCGTATGCATACGCGTATGATTCATGATTTTGGTGGTTTGGTTGAAAGTATGCCTATGTTTGCGAGCTTCCTCATGTTATTCGGTATGGCCAATGCAGGTCTTCCTGGTACATCTGGTTTTATTGGAGAGTTTATGGTCATTCTCGGTGCTATGCATATCAACTTTTGGGTAGCTGCTCTTGCATCTACAACCTTAATTTTAGGCGCTGCTTATACATTGTGGATGTATAAACGTGTCATATTTGGGCCAGTAACCAACACTAAAATTACTCAGTTGAAAGATTTAACCCCTTATGAATGGTTAGCATTTGCTATTTTAGCATTGTTTGTTTTGTTCATAGGTATCTATCCGAATTGG
>RGMU01000405.1 GCA_010021705.1 Chitinophagia bacterium
GGTATTTCATCGTGTAGTTTGCGTGCTTGCATATGATAGCTTTGAGGATCATCTATAAATTTTGTTGATGGGCAAACAACTACTCGTGCACCGTATGCTTTAAGAGTTTGGTATTTTTCTTTACTGCACTTTTCTGAAACGGTGATAATAACGTTGTATCCTTTAAGAACGCCCATCATGGCAAGTGCAATCCCTTGGTTGCCCGATGATGCTTCAATGATAGTTCCTCCAGGTTTTAACAGACCTTTTTTTTCAGCCTGTTCAATCATATAAAGCGCTGAACGATCTTTAACGCTACCGCCTGGATTTAAATATTCTAATTTTGCCAAAATAGTTGCTGGGGAATTAAAGGGAATTTTTACTAACGGTGTATCACCAATAGCATCGATCATACTTTTGTAATACATGGAGTTCCTTTTCATGACGTATATAAGAAATAATGCCTAAGCATAGCCGATTAGAGAGACTGATACAACGTTGTATGATCTTTAATCATCTGCGCAGTAGTAAAGGGTTTAAGATCTTCTTGATGATTGTGTAATGCGTTGTAGAGATTTTTATCTTGACTGAGTGTCAGCATTCCTTCTGCTAATCCTTTTTTATCAAGAGGATTATAGAGTAATCCGTTGTTGCCATGGCTAATAATATCACTAATGCCACCAACGTTGTAGGTGATCACAGGAAGCTTTAGAAAGCGTGCTTCAACTACTGCGCATGGGAGGCCTTCCCACAAAGACGAAAGAACAAAGGCGTGCCACCCTTGCATAATAGTAGATACCTGTGACTGCCAGCCATGCAGCGTAATATGCTCTGTAAGGTTATGTCGCTTAATCCATTGTTCTATTTTTGGTCGTAAAAAACCGTCACCAATAATTTCAAGACGTATACTTTGATTTTTACTGTAGGCATACGAAAAGGCATCTAAGAGATCAAAGATATTTTTTTGTTTTTTAAAACAGGCAACGGTGCCAAATATAAAATGCTCTGAGGGCATTTTTGTTATCTGAGCCGGAATAAAGCGTTGTTCATCAATAGCGGCTCGAATGAGGGAATACTTTTTAGAAAAAAAGGGCAGTACGCGGACTCCTGTTGCAACGTCTTTGCTCGACACGCAGACATAATGGGAGGTGATTATGTTTGTGAGCAACTCAAGTAGGTATGCAACGATGTATCCTAAAAGAGATTGGTGTTCATGAAATCCAAAACCATGCACCGTGTGTACTCGTTGTTTAACTCCGGCAAACCATGCAGCCCATCTTCCTAGATAGCCAGCTTTGGTGCTGTGAGTATGTACTATTAGATTGGGATATTTTTTCTTAAGTTGTTTTATTGTACTGATCATTTGGATAAATGCAGTAATTTCAGAAAAGCCCACCTCTCTTTTAAGTGCATCTAGCAGAATGACCTGTTT
>RGMU01000406.1 GCA_010021705.1 Chitinophagia bacterium
TTTTCGCCCACCAATTTTTATAACGCACAAAGCCCATCGCATGCCCTTGACTTGCCGCAGGCAAAATTAACATTGGGGATTTAAGCAAGTGCTCAAGGCGTTGTAATTGGTGCTTATCAAGAGTCACATGCTGCTGCAGTTGCAAAAGTTCGTCCGCCACGCTAAACCCATCCATGATGGCATGTAAATACATAAATTTGCTTCGAAAGTGCCTAGTTGAATAACTACTTGTAAAACGCCTTAATGAATCTTGAATTACCGCAACAGTAAATTCCAAAATAAAACCTTCGTAGTCTAATTCAAAAAACTCACCCTGCGCATTAACTATATCTACATCACCCTTAAGCTCAAACCTATGGCCTAGTAGCTTTGCATAGATAAAATCAAGGGCAAAATCCAATTTAGCCCCATACTGATAAAGCAAATGTTTGATATCATTCTGCTGACGTAAAATTGGATACACTAAAACGGCAAGACCTGCTCTTGTATAAGCATTAGGATTAGCTCCACTTACCAATAAAAAATTGATAAAATCAAGCGCGCCATTATCAACTGCCCAGTGCAAAGCAGTACGACCAGTAACGTCTGGCTTATTGATATCCACTTTACGCTCAACTAAAAGCTTGGCGATATTTAACTGTCTAGTAATTGCGCTTTCAATAAGCGGGGTAAACCCATACTCATCAATATCGTCTAAAGACTCACCTTCACGCAAATAATAATCAAAATCCGGGACTCTACAGCTAATTATATCATTCGCAATCGTCATAAATTAAAACCCTTGTGGTTTAGGCGCGGGAGAAATTCTTGGAACATTTCCAAGTCGCAACTGCTTTTCCATTTCTTGTTCGCGTCTTTCATTATCAAATTCACGACGAGCCTCTGAATTCAATGGTGGCTCTGGATTTAAATTAGGGTCGATACCATCAAATCGCTGACTATTTAGCCATGGATTTTGCATGATATTATTTTGAGCCTGACCTTCAAGTCCATGCTCTGGATTAGAATTTTCTGTATTCGCATGCTCTCTTGCATTAACTCTTGCAAGACGTCTATGCCCATCTTGCTCATGAATACGTCTTTGGCGCTCCATAAGAACTGTTTCATCAGCCAAATATGAATCGCTTCTTTTAATTTTTTCACGAGTAGAAACTGATACAAGAACATCTATCCATAAAGGTGAGCTTAAGCCAGAGTGGGAAATAGATAAAACTTGTTTGATGGTACCAATCGTCCGCGGGTTTACCTCAAGATCAACAGTACAAGTATCCTTCGGTGCGACCACTGTACCTATAGAGCAACTCCCACCTACAATTCTAATCCTACTATCATCACCCTGCACAAGTTCAAGCATAGTAATAGTAACACTAGCTCGGCTGGTGTTACATATAGTGTATTTTTTAACAATCGG
>RGMU01000407.1 GCA_010021705.1 Chitinophagia bacterium
TAACTTGGCTCGCTTTGATGGGGTACGTTACGGCTTAAGAGTTAAAGAAAAAGATCTGGTTGATATGTATGAAAAGACCCGCCAAGAAGGTTTTGGTGCTGAGGTAAAGGCTCGTATTATGGTTGGTAACTATGTGCTTTCTGTAGGGCATGCAAGTGCCTATTACGACAATGCTCAACGTGTTCGCCGTATTATTCGTAAAGAGCTTCAAGATGCATTTGGTTCTGTTGATATCTTGGTTATGCCAACACAATCAGCGCCTGCTTTTAAAATTGGGGCATTTGATAACGACAAATTGGCTATGGATCTGCAAGATTACTTTACAGCCCCTATCAACTTAACGGGTGTTCCTGCGCTTTCTATTCCAGTTGGTTTTTCAAAGTGCAAGTTACCGATAGGTATGCAGCTCATCGGGCCACATCTTTCAGAAGAGTTGTTGTTTCAAACAGCGCATGCGTATCAACAAATCACAGATTGGCATAAGCAACATCCATCTCTTTAATTCTAATAGAATCTGAGATCATTGAATTCTATCTCTGAAAAGTTTTATACTGTTTTTATTAAAATGACAGATATAAATGCTTTAGGGGATAGGGATGAAAAGGGCTTGTATCGGTCTCGTGTTAGTAACGCTTTTGTGCGGTGTTGAAGCTTCTTCAAAAACCAAAGTGCGCAATTATCCAAGACTCAGAGAAAAATAAATACACCTTTTTCAATATTGGTTACAAGTTTTTTTCTCTTGATACGATGAAAATTCTTTCTGCTACTATGCCTTTTTATTTGATCGGCAGAAGAGTTGATGCAGTGGTGCACAGGCAGTTTTATGACATTGAAACACATACAAATCTACATCAACCTCCAAAATTTCTTTGTAATTGGGCTCTTGATGATCGTTATCTTGCCATTCCGTTTGTTTCATTAGGTCTTATTGGTTGGTTGCATCATGATCCCTACGAGCGTAGGCGAGGGCAAATTTTTGCAACCGGTTTAATGTGGTCATTTGCGGTAAAGATAAGTTTAAAAGAGATTAAGACAGACGCTAATCTGCGCCCTTGGAATGAAAATTTTGATCGGCATGAGCGTGCGCATGGGGGTAACCCTTCTGGTCATATGACCATTACTGCTTACATGGCAACTTTCTGGGCTCTTGAAAAAGGCTGGCGTGCTGCAATTCCATTGAGTATGTTTACCGCTTTTGCTTTTTCAATGAACGTTGCATGTAACCATCATTATTTTTCACAGGCGGTTGCAGGAACTGGTTTGGGAGTCATGATGGGGTATGCAACCCATGCTGCCTTTAGAGATCTTAAAATGCCAGAAGACGTAAAGGTTGCCTTGGGCTCTGATCATAAGGGTAATCTTGCTCTTAAATTTGCTTACGAGTTTTAATAAAGATCTCTGTTTATTTTT
>RGMU01000408.1 GCA_010021705.1 Chitinophagia bacterium
TTTTTGGTGGCTATTACTTTGTTCTCAATGGTATTTCATGTAGGCAGACCAAGAACTTGGGTTTCACGTATTGTAACCCATTGGGAAAAGCAAAAAAGGAGTGCGGACAAAAAAAATCCTTATGGCACAACGGCAGAAGAAAAAACAAGGAATTGGCAGTCTCGCCAGTCTGAAATTGCGATAGCCAACAGTAATTATGTTGGCGTAGGAATGGGACGCTCCAAGCAGGTTATTTTTCTACCGCAAGCCGACTCAGATTTTCTATTTTCTATCATAATAGAGCAGTTTGGGGTGTGGGGTAGTGCACTTTTGTTGATGATTTATTTAAGCCTATTATGGTTTGTGATGCAGCTTTTTGATAGCTTTAAGTACGCTTTTGGGTCTATTTTCTCTGTGGGTTATTGTATAGTGTTTGTGTTTCAGGCATTGGTACACATGGCTATAAATGTAGGCATTTTCCCGGTAACGGGCTTAACGCTCCCTTTAGTAAGTACCGGAGGAACGTCTATTTTAATTAATTCAATGGCATTTGGGCTTATTCTTTCCATTAGTCGGTCTGCCAAACAAATGGCTAAAGACGCACAAAACGCCGTTAAACAAGCTACGGAGAATACTAATCTCAACCCCGCAAATGATACAACTTCTTTCCCTACTCCAATACCCATAATTAACCCAAACAATAATAAAACCTATTAATACTAAACAGCATGGCACTAAAAGTAATTATAGCAGCAGGAGGCACGGGAGGGCATATATTCCCCGGCTTAGCCATTGCTATGGCTTTAGTGCGCCTTGTGCCTGATGTTTCAATTTTGTTTGTGGGGGCAAAGGGTAAAATGGAAATGCAAAAAGTGCCCTTTAACCGTTCTCAAATATGGAGGAACATTGGGTTGCCGCTAAAGCTCGTAAAAAGCAGATGGCAGGCAAACAAAATTCTTGGCGAATTTAAACCCAATATAGTGGTTGGGGTAGGGGGCTATGCCTCATTCCCTATGCTTAGTGCTGCGCAGGCTGCCGGCATTCCCACGCTTATTCAAGAGCAAAACTCTTATATTGGCAAAACGAATAACATTTTATCAAAAAAAGCTAAGGCATTTTGCATAGCCTATCCGGAGCTAATAGAGCAAACCAAAGCTACCAACATGATAGTAACCGGCAACCCGGTTAGGGAGAATCTTACTCAGCCGCTACCACCCAAAGCTATAGCCTTGCAGCATTTTGGGTTAAGCTCAAATAAAATGACTTTATTGGCAGTTGGGGGTAGTTTGGGGGCACTAACTATCAATGAAAGTATAAAAAACAACATTAGCAGTTTGTTAGCAGCCAATTTGCAGCTAATATGGCAAACCGGTAACGGATATATTGAACCGGCTGCGGAGGTAAAGGCAAAATATCAAAATGAAATTTACA
>RGMU01000409.1 GCA_010021705.1 Chitinophagia bacterium
ATAGCGAGAATGTTATATGACCACCCAAATTCATACGCCTTCATGGCGTACCAAAGCCGTTCTTCGGGAGTTTTAAGCTTTTCTAAAAGTGTGATGTTATGGCGCCATGACAATTGTGCAACGCTGCGTTGCACAATTTCACGATCAGGCCAAGCCGCGGCAAAAGCACGCATATACTTAAGATTTCGGGCAGAGAGCCCTTTCATTTCAGGGAATTGCTCTCGTAAATCAAACGCTAGGCGATCGATAATTCTCGCACCCCATCCTTGGGTGTCTTGTTTATCTAAAATACGTTGACCAATATCCCAATACAGCATCATCATCGCCGCATTACTTGTTAAAACAATTCGTAATCGCTCCGAATGAATACGTTGTTTTAAATCGGTAAGCCATGGACTATAATCTTCAGGCAGTTCTATCTTTAGGGACGCCACGGGAAACATCGCGCTGCGGTCAGTACTACCGCGTTGTTTACGTTCTTGAGTTGCTTGCTTTGTTGGTGCTTTTTTCGAATCCATTCTTTGAACTCCAGGTTGGTTTGAATCAAATTTGGTATAGCCTAAGGTATAGCCAAATCATCGGACAGCAATGAATTCTAATAGACACGATCGGACAAAGCAATAGGATTAATGCTATATTTTACAAGGAATTCAGGATTTTATTGGACAACGCCGGATTTAACAATTTGCGCCTCCTAAGGGGCAGGTCGCAAGTTCGAATCTTGCCTGGGACACCAATGAAATCAATAGCTTACGGATTTTTAATCTAAACTTTACATGTAATGTTTTGTTTTGGTGCCTACGTGGGTGCCTAAAAATAATTTTTACAAAACAAGGCGCAATTAGGCTGATAATTGCGCTATGATATTATCTTCTTTGGTATTTTGTTGAACAACATCGGCTAATGTGTTTATAGCGGTAACGATTTTCCTCATTTCTTGTTGTTGATCGGAACGATTTTTGTCAGCAGAAGTGGCAGTAAAAAAACAAAAAGCCCCAAACAAAAGACCACCAACAAGAGGTGTGGCAATCAACCCACTCAATGCCGCTGTGCCAAGTACAACCCCTGCTGGCGGGGATAACGCGATCATAAGCACCAAAATACCCAGTGCGATAGTTGCGAAGGCCCCAGCAACCACTCCTGCAAATACAGGCGTTGGTCCACTATAAATATTATTAATTCGAGAATTAAGATCGTTTGCGTTCCTCCTGAGGATATCTAAGACAACTTCTGGAGGATTATCTAATATGTCTTTGCGTAATGAATATTGGATATCACTGAAAATATTGCGTAACTCCTTCAGAGCAATAGTTTCGGAATACGTGTCTAATTTATCACCTACAGTAGAGATGGTTGTATATAGTTTTGCTAGTGCTTCGGCAACAGATAAACTAACGTTTACTTTTACCC
>RGMU01000410.1 GCA_010021705.1 Chitinophagia bacterium
TAACTGTAGGACTCCCATGTTCGTTTTTTTGAATTTGAACGAGTCTAAATTGATACCCGCTGTCACTAGATTTCGTTCTACATAAACGGAGTATTCCTACGGCACTCACGTAAGTGAGAAAATACGGAAGGCGACTCGCAGTAAAAACATCAGTCAGTGTTAAATTCCGACACTCAATTATGTATTTTGTTGTTTCAATTATGAATTCTGTTGTTTCTGTGTTCATTGTAGCTGTCGTCCTACGTACACACTCCCAAGCACCTCTATTCATCAACTTTTTGACCGGCCTATACATCCAGAATGATAACTGTAGGACTCCCATGTTCGTTTCTATGAATTTGAACGAGTCTATATTGATACCCTCTAAACATGCTTCTAAATGAACGGAGTAATTCTACGGCATTCTCATACGTGAGATCTAACTCATTAGCGGTCTCATAAAAAACATCAGATAGTGCTAAATTCCGACACTCAATTTTGTATTCTGTTGTTTCTGTGTTCATTGTAGCTGTAGTGTGTAGCTGTCCTACTTACACTTCCATAACAACCCGCCCATCAACTTTTTGACCGCATGTCAAACAAAAACAGCAGGTACCATCAGGAACAATGAACCTTTTTGTTTGCGGATTGCTCGTTGTTGCGTGGTGGTTCGTTTTGTGGGAACTTGCGACAATCCTAACAGAGGATTTAACGCGTGACCAAAAAATCTATTTGTACACACCACTGTTTCTTGTTTTAACACTGTTAGTTTTATTGTACCCGAAATACTTACGCGTAGCGTGATTGGTGTAATTGGTCCCGCATGTAGTCAATTTCTTGTTCAAGAGATTCAATAAGAAATTGAAGCTTCCGTCGTTGTTTTCGTGTCATCGAAGTAACCCAATCACTCGTACCCAACATTTTTTGTTTCGCAGTCTCAAGTTCTTTTTGTTTTTCACACAATTCTATGGTACACTGTGTGTTTTGTTTTGTGATGTCCTCATGAAAATCTACGAAATCATCACGATATTCATAATCATCATTATCATCGTCTGAATAAGAATCCCATGAAGAATTCCATGAATCCCAAAAACGGATTGTGATTGCGCACATTGTGATTGATTGTGTAATAAGTGAGTGAGCAGATAGTCCTCCTACCCATCCAGACCAAAGATGTCACCTTGTCAACTTTTTCTTGGTTCTTTGTTTCAGTTTCAGCTTGTTTTCGTTATTTATTATTCAACCTTCTCCGTCAGGCTTTCAACATTCTCAGACGACACGCCGTCGCCTGTCTGCCGTCAGGCTTTCATCCTCAACCTCGTCATCGTCCTCCTCAGGATTCCATTCATGAAACCCCTCATAAAAGGTATCACACACCCCTTGTGCGTCGTGAATCTTTTGCGAATGTAGTGAACTCATGTG
>RGMU01000042.1 GCA_010021705.1 Chitinophagia bacterium
TAACATTATAGCTTATTTCATTGTAATAGTTGCTTTGCCTCGCTACTTTTTGATAGTTATTCGTTGTAATGGTTCTGTTAAAAATACTATATGTCCCTTTCACGGAAAGCCTGTTGTTCTTAACAAAATTGTCATATTGACAAGTAAAACTATGCCTTGTGCTTTGGTTTTTCTCGTAATAAGCATGCACGCTGTCGCCGGCATCACTTATGCGCAGCATATCCCCACCTATCCTGTTGTCTGCTATGCCGGTATAGCCTACGCTGATTATGGAACTACTTGTAGGGTAGATAAATAGCTTAGGGTGGACTATAACATTGCCACCTTTACTTACATCGCTTAGCCCGTCCTTGTTCACGTCTTTAGCCGGTTGGCTGTTAACTCCTGCAAAAAAGGTGTAGCCCATCTTTTTATACCGGCGTGCAGCATAAACATTAGCGTTTTTTTCTTCTAAACTTGAAATGTTGCCCAAAACATCTAATTCCTGCTTATCGGTAGGCACTTTAGAAATCAGATTAATTAAACCCGCAATAGCCCCACCACCGTATAGCGTAGAAGCCGACCCTTTAATAATATCTATTTGTTTCAGGTCTAATGGCGGGATAGATAGTATGCCCAAGCCACCCGCAAAGCCTTCAAACAACGGCATACCGTCTCTCAATATCTGCGAATACCTGCCCCCTAAGCCCTGCATACGCACATTGCTATTGCCGGAAGACGGATTAGATAATTGTACTTGCACACCACTAACATCGCTCAACAAACTTGCCACATTGCCGGGCTTTACAGATGCCTCTTCACTTACCTCTTCTTTGCCTAAAACTTCTATTTTCAGCGGGCTTGTTTCAATGGCTTGATTACTGCGCGAAGTAGCAGAAAATACTACCTCCTCCAACTCTGCTTCGCTGTTTTGCCCCCATAGCACTTCAATGGTGTTTGTATCAGCATCTGTAAGCAATAGTACGGTGTCCTTATACTCTATATGGTGCAAAAGTATCTTGGAGGCGGGGTGTATAAGAAGGCTGTTAGCCTTAAACAAACCATTACTATCGCTTATGCCTATCGTTTTTCCGTCAACTGTAATAAACGCCCCTTCAACGGGTGTGCGCTTTCCGGCATCCAACAGCCGTAGCTTCATCAGCTGCGCATAACCGGCATTTGATACAAAACAAACAACGACTAATAGTAAAAAAAGCTGCTTCACTTTACATTTTTTTCAGAACCGTTTGCATCAAAAAAATAGTCTTTGCTGCCTATTTGCACTTCATAGTATTTAGCACCGCTTGCAGAGGTAATTTCTGCCACCTCTTTGGCTTTTCCCTTTTTGCTTGCCACTGTTTGCACTGCCGCCGGCAAGTCTGTAAAGTCAATGCTATGCTCTGTTTCCATTATACTGCCAGCCAAGCTGTAAGAAATTGAATAGTCTTGTCCACCCTCCTTAAAGTGTACTTCGTATTCATGTTTATTACCCTCCCACTTAATGCTTTGAGCTTGTGGGTGAACTTTTGAAAAATTGGCTGTAATCGCTGCCGGAACAGTAACTTTTGAATAAGCTACCACCGCAAGTAAAATAAACAGTATGCCAAAACCAATTTTTTTACGCATATTATCAAAATTTAATGCCCCACTTCAAAAATACTACCTATACCTTTACCTTCGGCAGTAGATAAGTAAATAAGGTATTTACCCGCCGGATAAGATGTTGTAGATAGGCTAATGTGTTGGGGTGTATTGTCTAAAGATGTTAGCTCTTCTGTTTTCAACAATTTGCCGTTAATATCAAAAATTTGTAGCGTAGTTTTTGAGCATGCGGAGGTTGAAAAAATTATGGTAATTTGCTCATTACATGGGTTAGGGAACGCTCCGCCAAAGCCTACACCCTGCGTATATACTTGCGGTAAGGCTGAAGGGCTGTGTACAGCTACTATCGGAAATAGGGCATAGTGGTGGTATAGGCGTAGGTTATCGTAATAGTTATCATGCCAAACACTGTCTGACCACTGAGTAGCATTTTGAACATTAATGATGGTATCACGCAGCGTATCGCCAAAATCGTTTACCACCACCTCAATGGTATATTTGGGAGTGCGTCTTTTACCGTTGGCATTGCCCATTACGCTTATGGTATCGCCATTTAAGGCAGCAAAATTGTAGTCTATATCATAGCCCACAAAAAAGGAATTACCCAATTTATAGGTAGGAGAATCAAGCAAAAAGGCTTTCAGGGTATCGCCACCCGGGCGAATGCCTATGTTGGTAATTGCCACCGTCTTTGTAGCAATACACCTATCGGGCAAGCCGTTGTAGGCTAATTTACTGTGTATGGGTAACGTACCGGTAGAGTTCCACACCTTAAAGTTAACCTTTTTTGTTGATGTGGGGCTTATTTTGCCCGTAAACTGTGCCATTACCCCTAAAACTGCCACCGAACTGTCTGCTCCGCTAATAAAGTAGCGTTCTGCAAAACCCCTATCGCGTAATAATAGCTTACCAATGTATCAGACAAAGGGAAGTTTTTTAAGGTAGCCGTATCGCCAACGCGTGCCATAGATGCGCCCATGCCTCCCCGTATTTGCAAAGGTGTAGCCTTAGCCTCCACAATATGAGCACTACGCCAAGTTTGGGCAATGGCAGTAGAAGATAGAGCTATAAACAGCGAAAATAGGGCGGAAATTGTACTTAAAAACTTCATTTATGGAATAGCGTAATCTATGGCTAAGCTGCAAAGGTATGTTTGTGATGTGTGTTGGCAAAGTTTTGAGGGGTGTAAACCCTACAGGCACCATACTTTAACTAAAATTTTTGCTGCAACCCAATATGCACCATAGCATTATTAATTGCTACATTTGCACCCAACTATGATATTGGTAACGGGTGGAAGTGGATTTATAGGCGGGCATTTACTACAATCGCTTGTAGATAGCGGTGCTTTAGTACGTGCATTACATGCCACGCGTACCCCGCCCCCTCACTTAGCGTCTCACAAGCAAATAGAGTGGCTGCAAACCGACCTAACAGACGTAGAAGCCGTAGCCCAAGCCATGCAAGGCATTACCTACGTGTATCACTGTGCTGCAAAAGTAGGCTTCCATAAAAGCGATGAAGATGCCTTGCTGAAAATCAACGTGGAGGGGACTGCCAACATTGTGAACGAAGCCATTGAGCAAGGGGTAAAAAAATTGCTATACATAAGCTCCATAGCCGCATTGGGCAACGGAGAAAAAAACAACGAACCCGTTAATGAAGACACCCCTTGGGGCGAAAGTAAATACCAATCGGTATATGGGCTTAGCAAATACTTGGGCGAAATGGAGGTGTGGCGGGGCATTGCCGAAGGGCTGAATGCCGTAATTGTGAACCCGGGTGTGGTATTAGGCAGTGCGAATGATTACACCAGCTCGGCAGGATTAATAAAAATAGCTTACAAACAATTTCCTTTTTACACCGAAGGCATCACCGCTTGGGTAGGCGTGCAAGATGTAGTAAACGCAATGATGCTACTAATGGATAGTAATATTACGGCAGAGCGGTTTATAGTAAGCGCAGGCAACTATGGCTTTAAGCACATTATGGGGCTTATGGCTATTGCCATGAACAAAAAGCCACCGCACATACGCGCCGGCAAGCTGCTTACCCGCATTGTAGGTACTATTGGCGAATGGAAAGGCAACAGCAATAAAACGCAGCTAATCAACCGCCAAACCGCAAGGCAGGCTCAAAATGTGTGCTACTATAACAACGAAAAGCTATTAGCACATTTGCCCAATTTTAACTATACACCCATTGAAACCGTAATAAAAACTATGGCAAACAGCTATTTAACCCACATATCCAACAAAAAGGTGTGAATATTTATTTGGCAAAGTAAAAAAACAGTTGTAAAATTGCACCCAACTACGGCAAATCGGCAGTTTACGGTATTTTTCAAGGTATATCTTCTGTTAGCAACTCCGGTTTTTCCTCCAAGCGTTCAATTTTACAATTTATATACAATTTATCTCCTCATAGAATAAATTGATGACCACCATTTAATACTATAACCATTTTCTTTTCAGGAATGCCTTACGACATCTTGCAACTTACCGATTTACTCATACCCGAACTGCATGACATTGCAGAAAATCTAAAGCTGACCAACTATAGGGGATTAGACAAACAAATGCTTATCTACAGAATATTAGACGCACAGGCTTTGCAAAAGTCTGCATCTGATAATCCTGATAATAAGAAAAAAGGCAAAAAACCGGCAGACCAACCCGCCACTCCAGCACAAGCCGAAGCCTCCCAACCCGCTGAAAATGCCATTAAAGGCAAAGGCATAAAAAAAGCAAAGCCGGCAACCGCCAATTCGGAAGCCCCCATTCCTGAAGCAGTTACAGTTAAGGAAGAACAAACGGAAGCAACAACCTCCAAAAAGCCGGGTGCTAAGAAAAAAAGCCCCAAAATTGCAGAAAATACAGTTCTTGAACCGGTAGTTGCAGCCCCTGAAGCAGAAGTGCTCGCACCACAAGCCACTCCTGTTGCCGTGGCAAATGATAATCCACCCGCAGATAATAATCAAGAACGCAGGTCTGCCTTCAAAAACAACAATACCTCCGGTGATAGAGATGCCAATGCCAAAGCCCGAAAGCACATACCCGTTAGAAATTTTAATAATGACGCACCAAACAAGCCCAACAATGGTAATGCAGACCGTTTTCCAAAAGAAAACACTAATAAAGACAATAGCGTTCCATTTGCCATAGACAATGCGCCAACGGAAGAAAGCCCAAAACCTATGGAAGAACGCCTCTCTGCATTGGCAGGCAGGTTACTGAAAAAGGAAATAGTTAATGATATTAACTACGAAGGTATATCGCCTGATTTAAGTGCCGATTTGGTAGAAACCTACCCACAAAACAGAGGTAGCCAAAGCAGCCAGGAAGAAAAGTCGGACATTATAATGCCCCCTACCACAGAGGCAAGTGATATACAGCCACCACAAGAGGACATATCAGCTCCGCAAGAAAGTGAAAGACCTACCCCCCCACCCTCACAAAATTTTCAACACCGCAGGCGCGAACAATACCAAAGCAACTTTAACATAGATTTTGACGGTGCCGTAGCATGTGAAGGTGTTTTAGAAATGATGCAAGACGGGTACGGCTTTTTACGTAGCAGCGACTACAACTATTTAAGCTCGCCTGATGACGTTTATGTATCGCCTTCGCAAATCAAACTTTTTGGCTTAAAAACCGGAGATACTGTCTTAGGTAGCGTAAGACCACCCAAAGACGGCGAAAAATACTTTGCCTTGCTAAAAGTGGAAACCATAAATGGCAAGCTACCTGAAGAAATTAGAGACCGCATACCCTTTGACTACCTAACCCCTCTATTCCCTTACGAAAAGTTAAATCTTGCTACGCGCAGCGAATTTTACAGCACCCGCGTAATGGACTTATTCACTCCAATTGGTAAAGGACAGCGCGGGCTAATAGTAGCCCAACCTAAAACGGGTAAAACCATGCTACTGAAAGAAGTGGCAAATGCCATTGCCACCAATCACCCGGAGTGCTACCTTATGATAGTGCTTGTAGATGAACGCCCCGAAGAGGTTACGGATATGCAGCGCAGTGTACGTGCCGAAGTTATTGCTTCCACATTTGACGAGCCTGCCGATAAGCACGTTAAGGTGTCCACCATAGCCCTCCACAAAGCCAAAAGATTAGTAGAAGTGGGGCACGATGTGGTAATACTCTTAGACTCCATTACCCGCCTTGCCCGCGCCCACAATACCGTTGCTCCGTCAAGCGGTAAAGTACTTAGCGGTGGCGTAGAAGCCAATGCCATGCAAAAGCCCAAGCAGTTTTTTGGGGCTGCCCGTAAAATAGAAAACGGAGGCTCATTAACCATACTTGCCACCGCACTGATAGATACCGGCTCTAAAATGGACGAAGTGATTTTTGAAGAATTTAAAGGTACGGGCAATATGGAGCTACAGTTAGACAGAAAATTAGCCAATAAACGCATTTTCCCTGCCATAGACATCACATCATCTTCCACCCGCCGTGATGACCTTTTGTTGGAAAAATACGTGCAAAACAAAATGTGGCTACTTCGCAACCACATAGCCGATATGAACACCGAAGAAGCCATGAACTTTCTACTAAAACAAATGAAAGGCACAAGCAGCAACGAAGAGTTTTTAGCCATTATGAACCGTTAATTTTGCCGTTTCAACATCACTTTTTATCCGTTTCAACATCACTTTTTTACCTTTACAATATTATTTACATAACCATTTTACCGTTTATCAATCAATATGCCGCACCAACTGCTTAAAGGAAAAAAAGGAATCATATTTGGCGCATTAGATGAGCGTTCCATAGCATGGAAAACCGCCTTGGCAGCCGTTGCCGAAGGTGCTGAAATAACGCTTTCCAACGCTCCCATAGCCCTTAGAATGGGCAAAATAAACGAGCTTGCCAAGCAATGTAATGCAGAAGTAATAGCCGCAGATGCCACCGTAGATGCCGACCTTGATGCCCTTATGGCAAAAGCTATGGAAATACATGGCGGTAAAATAGATTTTATATTGCACAGCATTGGCATGTCGCCCAATGTGCGTAAAAACATTAGCTATACGGCTTCTAATCATGAAAATTTCTTAAAAACATTAGACATATCTGCCCTTTCCCTGCACCGAGTGCTACAAAGTGCCATGAAAGCCGATGCGCTAAACGAATGGGGTTCGGTGGTGGCTTTAAGCTACATAGCAGCACAACGCACCTTTCCGGGCTACAACGACATGGCAGATGCCAAAGCAGTGTTAGAAAGCATTGCGCGTAGCTTTGGCTACCACTACGGCTTTGCTAAAAAAGTGCGTGTAAACACCATTTCTCAATCGCCTACAATAACCACGGCAGGTTCAGGCGTAGCAGGCTTTGATGCGTTTTTTGACTATGCCGAAAAAATGTCCCCTTTAGGCAATGCCTCTGCCGAAGAGTGTGCCAACTTTTGCATCATGCTGTTCAGCGACTACACCCGCAGGGTAACCATGCAAAACCTGTTCCATGACGGAGGCTTTTCATTTACCGGGGTCAGTAGCCAAATTATAGAGCAGATGATGACTAAAGAACAATAAAAATACCCTAAAGCCGTTTAACAAAATATATGCGTTTTTACCGGTTTAGCTTTTTACTCCTATCATACGTTTGCTTGTCCATTGCGGTGTTAGCGCAAGTTACGGGGGGGCAGTTTGCGTTTGAATACCTGCGCTTGCCATCTTCGCCCTACGCAACGGCTATGGGCGGAATGTGCCCCACCGCTACTGCGCAAGATGTATCGCTTGCCGTGCAAAACCCCGCCCTTATGCGCCCCGGATTGCACAACCGGCTTTCTATGGGCTATAATAGCTACTATGCAGGCATTGGTATTTCCAATATTGCCTACGGCTATCACGTGCCTTCGCTAAAAACTTCTTTTTTAGCAGCCATGCAATATGTTAATTATGGTAATTTTACCCAAACAGACATTTACGGCAACGAATATGGCTCGTTTAAAGGAGCAGATTACATGCTTTCCCTAACCGCTTCTCGGCAATATTTAACCAAGTGGACTTATGGGGCATCGCTCAAATATGCCCGTTCTTCGCTACAGCCTTATGAGGCTATTGCGCTGTTAGCCGATGTGGGTATTCACTATTATGACACAACATCGCTTATAAGCATAGGCGCAGTAGCTAAAAATTTGGGCGGTATTATCAAAAATTATAGCAATACAACTCCCGCAGAAGCCGTCCCCTTTGACTTGCAAATAGGTATATCAAAACGGCTAAAACACACGCCTTTGCGCCTTTTTGCCACCTTTCATCACCTCTATGAATGGGATATAAGATACGACAATCCTGCCGACAATGTAAGCTCCGGCATATTAGGCGCAACCGATACCACCGCATCCACCAAAAAATATACCGTTAACAAATTTTTCAGGCACTGTATTTTTGGGGCAGAGGTGGCTTTGGGTAAGCACATTTTAGTTACCACATCATATAACACGCTGCGCCGCCAGGAATTGGCATTAAAAGCTAAACCGGGTGCCACAGGTTTTGCCTTTGGCGTAACGCTTCTCTTCAACAAGTTAGACCTGCACTATGGGCGAAGCATATACCACGTAGCCGGTGCTTATAACGAATTTAGCCTTAGCGTTCCATTGCAAAAAATGATTAGCATTAACGGAGGCAAAATGGCTTCTCTTTGGAACGCAGAATACCCTAATTGGTAAGCTACTTATGAAAACACCCATAGGCATATTTGATTCAGGTTATGGGGGGCTAACCGTGTTTGCTGCCATAGCTGAATTGCTACCCCAATACGACTATGTTTATTTAGGCGATAATGCCCGCGCTCCTTACGGCAACCGCTCTTTTGAAACCATACACCAATATACGCTACAAGCCATAAAATGGCTTTTTGATAAGGGTTGCCCGCTTGTGGTCTTAGCTTGCAACACTGCATCGGCAAAGGCACTAAGCGAATTACAACAGCAAGACCTGCCTTGCATTGCACCGGAGAACAGGGTTTTAGGCGTTATTCGCCCCACAGCCGAAATTATTGGTAATTACACCTCCACCGGGCACATAGGCATATTAGGCACTAAAGGTACTATTGCATCGGGGGCATATAAGGTGGAAATTCATAAGTTTTTTCCGGACTTGCAAGTACATTCGCAAGCGTGCCCCTTATGGGTGCCACTAATAGAAACCAACGAATACACCCAACCAGGTGCACAGTTTTTTATTGATAAATACCTTGAGGCATTGCTATCGCAGCATAGTGCCATAGATGTGCTGTTATTGGCGTGCACCCACTATCCACTGCTTATTCCGCATATAAGACAATATACCGGCAATGCCATAAAAGTAGTAGCACAAGGGGGAATAGTAGCCCATAGTTTAGCAGACTATTTGCACCGCCACCCTGAAATGGAAACACGCCTTACCACCAATGGCACGGCGCAATTTTACACCACCGATGACCCCACCGACTTTAACACCCATGCCACCCTCTTTTACGGCAAACCCATAACAGCAATGGGGGCGCATTTGTCTTAACTCCCGGAATGCAGTTGGTGGAGTTCAGGCAAATAGCACAGTTTTAAGAAATGCCTATATTCCCTAACCGCGCAAATGTGAAGAAAGTACTTGGAACAGCAACAGGGATAATTTAATGTAGAGGCGATACACTAAGTATTTCGAAATAATTTACCAATGGTTACTATCAAAAGTGCGGTATCTATCACCATTACTTTCGCTGAAGATACTACCACCTAAACCCAACTTGGAGTGCTACAAACAATTCGTAAAAAGCAGGCACGGGTTCTTTGAATGCCATAAGCTGTATTTTATCGGAATAGTATTCAGCATTTATACCGGTTTCGGCAGCTAAGGTGGCTTTGGGTGAGGCGGCAAAGTCTATATGCAAGCAGGAACGTAAATAGCCTCCCGGAATGTACTGTATTTCGCCCAAGCCACTACTAAAGCCCGCACTGCCGTTAATGTAGCTTGTGTTCAGAAACTTGTTTTGGTCATCGGGAGAATATTTAATAGAGGTATTACCTACCACATTAATGTAATAAGGCTTTAACATTCCCAACGAAAACCCTGCGGCTGTATTCCAATGTAGCGATATACTACCTTCTTCGGGTTTGCCGGCAAGCATCTTACGGTATCCTGCTCCTATTTTAAGGGCATAAAAGCTATTTATTTTGCCATAGATATAGGTGTTGCTATTACTACTCTGCCCTTTAACTGTGCCCTTCTTTATCTTCTCTTCTTTAGGGTCTTTCTTTTCGTTTATTTCAAATTGCAAATACTTTACGTTGTGGTATTTGTTAATTTGCTTAAAGTCATTTGTTTTCAGCTTACCAAGTTCTGAATACACACTCCAGCCGTTATTGTTAAATCGGTAGCCCAAGCTTAGTTCATGCGTTATAGGTTTGGGGGCTTTGGGC
>RGMU01000411.1 GCA_010021705.1 Chitinophagia bacterium
TAGACTCATTCTTTAATTAGGTTGTTAGCGGTGTCACACAAGCTAGGGTCTAGCTTGCATAATAGCCCTGCCAGACGGCTTACTTCTTTAATTAACCCCTTACATTCACCTAATTCACCCTGGGCCTGACCGCAAGCCGTTTGCATATCGGCACACGTTTTAAGAGTTAACCCGATAGTCACCCCAACACAGGCCACTAATGTATAGCGCACAAAGCGATCAAAATTCTTTTTGGTTAAATGCCTACGCCAAAGACTTGAATCTGCTCGGCCAACAGTCACAGCAACACCAGCATGCGAATGCTCTGCTCCAGTATCGTTAATGCTAATATAAACCGAGCTAGGCCTACTAGGTGAATCATTGTCGCTAGAAATAGGTACAAGAGAACGCATTGCTTTTGGCCGAACTCCAACAACATCAAAAGAGCTACTACGTAAACGATCGCGCCCTAAAGGAGTTGGAAAGGAACTATTTAATATATTAGCGCTTAAAAAAAGCAAACAAGCGAAACTAAATTTTTTTGCCATATTAAAATCCTTAATTTAGAATTAAATAATAAAAGCTCCATGATCCTAAAAATCTAACTAATACTTAACCAAAAGGAATTAAAATGGAAAGTGTTGTCGAAAATTCTATCATCATTACTGGCATTTCCACCAGAATAGAACATCCTACTCATGCTAGCAAACAAATGGAAGAACTTTGGCAACAATTTTGGAAAGAAAATCTACCCTCTAAAGTTACTGGTAGATTTAACAATACAATCTATACGGTGTATCATGAGTATGCTGGTGATTATACTAAGCCTTATACTGCAACTATTGGATACCGTATCAATAAAATTCAAGACATATCTAACGACCTAAAGGTAATTGTGATTCCTCAGCAGCATTATAAAGTTTTTACTGCTAATGGCCACTTACCAGGCTCTGTAGTGGCTGCTTGGAAAAATATCTGGCACTCAAACTTACAACGCTCTTATAAATTTGATTTCGAAATTTACGACGAACGTGCCCAAAACCCGCAAGATGCCATTGTTGATATCTATATTGCCGTATCAGAGTAATTTTGGTTATGGTAATTTTTGTTATGGTGGTACGGTAACTTAAAAATACTAGCAAGCGCTCTAAGCACTTTTGCCCAATCTGTATAATCTACTTTGCCATCTGCCAAAATTGCCGAAACTACTTTGTAGATGCCACTTAAGATATTAGTTAAACAATCACCAATCGATTTGGGGTCTATTAAGATATACACAGAATTATATAAAATCTTTGCTAAGCCTTCGATCAATTTTTGCCGCTCTAAATCATGATCTGGCTCACTTTTAACAATTCCGGCCTGAACTAAATTATTAATTCGATCTTTAAAATCTTGAATT
>RGMU01000412.1 GCA_010021705.1 Chitinophagia bacterium
AGTAAAATCTTACCGCTTTTTAGGAAATAGTTATAGGTTTGCATTAAAGTTCTACACTTTTATAACATACTCCTAATTAATTTTTGCTTTATGAGCCAACACGCTGATACTAAGAACAGAAAATACGCCTGGTTAGACAACGAACCGACAGCATTTGATATTTTTTTACTAAATAACATGGCCGCCGTTGATTATTGGAACCTGCCGGCCATTTTAACCTGTTCGCCCCACCGCGTTACCAAAATTAAAAACAACCCTGCCATACTAAACATGGAAACAGAAGCACCCATTTTGGCGGCTAAAATGGGTATTGATTTAGCCGACCTGCAAGCAGAAGTTAAACGCATAACCCTAAATAAATAGCCCATGTACGCCGATTTTGACGCCAAAACACACGAGGTAAGCATACACGGGCTAACAGTAGCCGAGGCTAAAGTCATTAAACGGTTTTTGGCTAAAGACAGGGCCGTGCCGGCACACCAGCTGGGCGAACTGTCAATAATTGACAACACCATACAACAGCTTAACCAGGTATTAACCAACATAGCATTACTACCCCAAAAAAACCATAAACTATGGGATATATTTTAAAGATAGCAGCCCCAAAAGCCAAAAGTGTTTCAGAAGTTTTTGGTATTAAAGAAGAAAGGATAAAACAACTGCTTCAAAGCACAAAGCTAGACTATGCATCGCAAATGCTATCAGATGTGGCGCTAAACTGCCAATCAGACAATGAATTAGCGGTAATGGCATTTATTATTGGTGAGATGAATGCAATAGGCGAAATAATAGAAATAAAAGAAATAAATATTACTCACGTTCACGCCAAATACCTAAAAAAATAACCCTATGCTTAACTACCAAACAGCCATAGAAACCACCCCGGCACCCACACTCACCCAGCAGCGCCCGCAGGTGGTAAAGCTGATAGACTTGCTAATAGCCTACTGCGACTATTGCGAAAGCGAGGCCGCCAATCCAACCAATAAATACCGCATCACCGAAAACCGACAACTGGCATTAGCCGAGATTAAATACACCATTCGCCTGCTAAAAGACAATGGCTGGCAGCCGCACCGCACATTTTTAAACACCTTGCGCAACACCCTGCTGGAAATGGTGCCCGACCAGCTACAGCACTATTGGCTGGCTATGTGCCCCATGATTACCCAAATATGCATCCACTACAAAAACACTTTACAATGCAATTAGAAAACGTTTATCAATTAGGCGCTTCAGAAAGCGGCGCATTTGTAGCCCGCAATGGCCAGCCCTTAGTTTGCCCCTATTTTGGCTACCGAACCCAGCCAAAAAAGCAAGAAAGTACCCTTAAAGTAGTTGCCACCGACCCCGCGCCGGTAAACCCTATGCTACAATTAGA
>RGMU01000413.1 GCA_010021705.1 Chitinophagia bacterium
ACCCATGTGCCACCTTGTGCACTAATGGCATTAAAACCACATGGCTTCCAAACCAATTGCTGGGCTATCAAACTATCATTTAATTTCACATAGATCTTCTTAGCACAAAACTCAGAGCAGTTCTCATTATTTTCTGCGCCATGGCCTGTAATGGTAAGCCTTAATTTAACAGATTTAGTGAATGAATCGGTGGTAAAAGTTTTAGGGATTAAATATTTTTCGATGGGATTATTTGCATTTCCGTAAGCCAAATAACCTTCATAAATACGATCTACTTTATATGCTTCACGTGTGGGTGTTCCTTCAACAAATTCAAATTTTACATTGGCAACAAAACCCCAACTATAGCCTGAATACATCATGCGTATTTCAACCGAGTCATGCAGCTGTGTAATTAGGTCGGTAACATCAAAGGCATATTCATATTGAAAAGTTTTAGGGAAAAATTTAGCGTAAGGGGTAATCATTCTTCCCAACTCATAATTATTTACAACTTCAAAAACATTATAATATGGAGTGTTTACCAATTTTATTGTTTGCTCAATTGGAACCAAGAATGAATCTATTTTTGCCCCCGCGGTATCAAACATATATCTGTAATAGTTAACTGGGTAAACTCGAATGGTATCAGTCAGCACCAGAGGGCGACTCACATCTGAATATCTGCTAAGTAAAATACTAGTTGATGGAACAGAGTCAGTTAATTTGGTGACAGAATTAAATACATTTATATAGGTAACTTTTGGAGAAAAATTAAATGAATCTTGGACCTTACCATTTACCTTAAATGAGGGCGCCTGCATCAATGTTGAATCATTTTTTTTAGTGTGCTCACGGACATACAGGGTATTGGTATAATCCCATTCGCATTGACCATTGCTTTCGCAGCCTATGGTATATTTCATCCAAACTCTTTGGTATTTTTTATCGGCACTTGGAAATTTAACCCAAGTATCAAAATTGCCATAATGGTTCATTGATAGCTTATCAAAAGCAATGATTTTGGTGGTGTGAATACAGCCCGGTGGGGTGGCTCCTGGGCCGTACAACCCGGGCTGAAAGTGCGATTTTTGTGGGGCACCACGTTCCGGGCGCCGAGCTTCAACGATCTCGTCTACCCGGGATACGGCGTGCCCACGCTGCGGCCTGAGCGGGGACAAAGCTTCGAACTGGGCACCCAGTGGCGTGCGGCCTCCCTCTATACCGAGGCCACGGTCTTTCAAAACCGGGTCAAAGACTTGATTGGGTACGAGGGAGACCGTACTTGGTGTCCCTCTGACCCGTCCTACGACTACGGGTGTGCCCGCAACATCAATCGCGCGCAGCTGCAGGGCTTGAGCTGGACCGCAGGGTGGGCCACTGGCCCCTGGGATCTGAAGGC
>RGMU01000414.1 GCA_010021705.1 Chitinophagia bacterium
CTCCGCCCGCCGCAGCCGCAACCTGCCCTGCACCACTGCCGAATTGACTACCTAATAAAGCTCCTGCAACGCCACCTGATAGTGCACCAACACCTTCGTTATTAATAGGTCCACACCCTACTAATCCAAAACTCACAAACAAACAAAAACCTTTTAAAAAATTCATAATACACCTCATTTTCTGATAACACGGTCACCTATTCTGGCTATAACTTCGTGTCCTATAGTACCAGCGGTATTAGCAACATCATTTACAGAAATATATTGCCCCCAAAGCTCAACTTCTTCTCCTATTTGGACGTTTTTACATGTTGTCAAATCAATTGTCAACATATCCATAGAAATTCTACCTACAATCGGCACAATATTTCCTGCAACCCATACTTTAGCCGCAGTATTTATAAGTCTTGGATACCCATCAGCATATCCAACTGGAACAACACCTATTCTAGATGGTTTATCACTATACCAAGTACCACTATAACCAATAGCAGAAAATGCATCATAATTATGAATTTCCGTAACTTCTGACACAAAACGCATAACTGGCTCTAATCCAAGCTCATCAGCTGATTTATCTGTAAGTGGTGATACACCATACAACATTAATCCTGGACGAACAACATCAAAATGTGAGTTTGGTAAAGCCAAAATGGCCGCTGAGTTAGCCATGCTGAGCATAATAGCATCATAGTTATTGGTTATTCTTAAGAACCTATCTACTTGCTTAATATTATTTATGTTATCAACATCATCAGCAGAGGCAAAATGTGACATCATTCCAATAGGTTTATCTACCCATGGACAATCGTAAAGCTTTTGCATAATATCTGAAACTTCTTCTTCCAAAAAACCAAGTCTATGCATACCGGTATTAAACTTTACCCAAACTCTTATTTTTTCATTACTAGGGCATTCCAATAACCAATCTAATTGTCTTTGCTGATGAATAACTATTTGCATGTTATGCAGATAAGCAAGATCTAATTCTTGTTTTGAAAATACTCCTTCAAATAGAATACAATTTGCGGTGGCATCTATGTCTCTTATCTCTAAAGCCTCTTCAATACAAGCAACACCAAATGCGAATATATTTGGCTTTAATATTGGAACTACTTTTCTAACGCCACAACCATATGCATTAGCTTTTACCATGGCAATTATTTTGCTATTTGGCGCGCATTTTTTTATAACTTCTAGATTATTTAGCAATGCATCTTCTTTGATATACAAACAAGTAGGTCTAGTCATTTTCACTATGACCCTGATAACCATGAAATGACAAATCTTCGAATCGCGTATATTTGCCAAGGAACGCTGCCCTTACTTTTCCGATAGGTCCATTTCTATGCTTTGCGATAATTACTTCCGCAACACCTTT
>RGMU01000415.1 GCA_010021705.1 Chitinophagia bacterium
AACTCTACCAAACTGTTTCACAATCTGAAGCAATTAAAATAGCAAACCTTGGCGCAATCTGCTATCAATCATTCAAGGCAGAACTGTTAGTTCAATGGGAGTCATTGGCATCTCAAGAGGACACTGTTAGGGCTGAACAGTTACGTTCAGAAGGTCGCGAGTCAATGATGGAGACACTGAAGGAGAAACTGTTAGTTACTGCCAACCTTCAACAAGAGATTGAGAAACACCAACAGGAAACTGTCAGTCTTCAGCAAACACTGGAAACGCTTCAAGCATCTCACCAACAGGAATCTGTTAGTCTCCAACAAGAGATTGCGAAACTCCAGACAGTAATTGAAAATGAAACTGCCAAACTCCAAAAAATTCGTGAAGAGGATCGCCAACAAGCAGAAGAGGTTTTCAAAACAGAAAAGGATGCTTTGAGAAAACAGTTTGAATCTGAAATGCGAATGAAGATGGCAGTTGTAATGGAAGAAAACGCCACCTTGAAACTGTTGGAAGCCGCCAAACTGAAAAAGCAACAAGCACTTGAAGAGGAATTGCGAAACCACTCAGAAGACTTTGCGAAGCGATTGGATGACGCTAAGGAATACCAACGACTGTCAGTTCAACAACAGTTTTTAACAGAGATTTCAGAACTGCGCCAGAAACTGGCATCATACGAATCACAATCCAAACTGTTAGTTTCAAAGGAGTCTGAATGCCGACTTTTACAAGAGCGAGCAGACAAACAAACTGCCGAATACAAACAGTTGGAACAAGAAATGAAGAAAATTCAAGAACAACAGCGAGAGAAAGCAACAAAAAGCAGTTACGCAATTGGAAAGCAAGGCGAAGCAACAGTGAAGGGTATTTTAAACGACTTTGTACTGCCTTATTTTCTATATTCACGAATCCAAGATGTAGCAATGAAAGGGCACTCAGCAGACATTCATCTCTATTTACAATCACCAGTAGGGAAACAGTTGAAAATCCTTGTAGAAGCCAAACAATATACGGATGCCGTGAAATCAAAAGAGATTACAAAGCTACACTCAGATGTAGATGGAGATGATGAAGCTTCATCAGGTATTATGATATCAACGAATTCCCAAATTTCAAGTGTGAAACAGTTTCAAATTGAGAAAACTGCGAAGGGAAAATATATACTGTATTTGTCAGTGGAGGGGTTTGACGATGAAATGAGGGGTAAGACAATTTGTTGGGCAGTGAGAGTCTTGTCAACACTGGCAGCGTATTCAAAGGAAACTGGCTCCAATATTGTGGAAAAATTGGGTGATTTTTTCAAAGACTTGGATAAATCTGTTCAAGAAGCAGACACAGTATTGAAGAACTGTCAGAAAGCGCTTGATTCCGCAACAAGTATGAAGAGGACTT
>RGMU01000416.1 GCA_010021705.1 Chitinophagia bacterium
TGCTGCACAAGATGAAAAAACACTATTAATCACTATGCCAAATGGTGAGTTACAACCGCTTGATCCCAGTTGGTTAACCGCCATCGTTGAAGAGGCTTGCTATAATCTCAAGGATGTTTCTGCAGAAATGGTTGCTCAAGAAGCTCTGCGTAATCTCTATCATCAAGCAAAATTAGAAGATGTGCATAAAGCGCTAATTATGGCGGCTCGTGCTTATATTGAAACCGAACCCAATTATAGTCAAGTTAGTGCGCGTCTACTGTTAAATACTTTAAGACAAGAAGCTTTTGGGCATTTGCATCTTCCAGTTCCTGTATCCCAAGAAGATATGGCTCAACGTTATGCTCAATACTTCAAAGCTTTTATCGCTCATGGGATTAAACAAGGGTTATTGGATGCTGGATTGGCAAATTTTGATTTAGAAAAACTCGGCGAAGCTTTAAAAGCAGAGCGTGATTTAGATTTTACTTACCTTGGTTTACAAACGCTGTATGACCGCTATTTTATTCACGAACATGGCAATCGCTATGAACTTCCTCAGGCTTTCTTTATGCGTGTGGCCATGGGTCTTGCGATGCGTGAAAAAGATAAAGAACAATGGGCTATTCAATTTTATCAATTGCTCTCTAGCTTTGATTACATGGCCTCTACACCAACACTTTTTAATTCTGGGACCATTCGACCACAACTGTCCAGTTGCTATTTAACCACGATTCCTGATCGTTTAGATGGTATTTATGGGGCAATCAAAGACAACGCGTTACTCTCTAAATTTGCTGGTGGCTTAGGAAATGACTGGACTCCAGTCAGAGCAATGGGTGCACACATCCAAGGAACCAATGGAAAATCTCAAGGTGTAGTACCTTTCTTAAATGTTGCCAATGCAACGGCTGTTGCCGTTAATCAAGGTGGTAAACGCAAAGGCGCTGTGTGTGCTTATTTAGAATGCTGGCACCGTGATGTGGAAGAGTTTTTGGAACTGCGTAAAAATACTGGTGACGATAGACGCCGTACACATGACATGAATACGGCTTTATGGGTACCTGATTTATTCATGAAGCGCGTTGAAGAACATGGGGAATGGACCCTGTTTTCTCCAGAAGAAACCCCTGATTTACATGATTTGTATGGTCTGGCTTTTGAAAAACGCTATCAAGAATATGAAGCATTAGCACGTGCTGGTAAATTACGTAATACCAAATCATTACCAGCGCTTCAATTGTGGCGTAAAATGCTTTCTATGTTATTTGAAACAGGCCATCCTTGGTTAACTTTCAAAGATCCTTGCAATCTACGTTCACCACAACAACATGCGGGCGTGATTCATAGTTCAAATCTCTGTACCGAGATTACTTTGAATACCTCTGAAGATGAAATTGC
>RGMU01000417.1 GCA_010021705.1 Chitinophagia bacterium
TAGTTGCCATTCTGCAAGCGCATAATCGGCTATTTTTGTCATTTCTGCAACTGCCATCTGTGGATATGCCTCAAAAAAGAGGTGGCTCACGCGCTTGCCCTTAGTGCTATTGCGCACCGTACCTATAAACATATCTATAGCCCCCACCTCCGGACTTGCCACTGCCCGGTAGCACTCTTCCACCGCCAATTCGCTATTTAATAATTCTACTTTTACCATTTTAGGCTGATTGGCTGCAAGATAGGGCGATTTGGGAGTATCATCATAATCTTCTTTGCTCCCAAAAAATGTGCATATCTTCTTATGCACATAAAAACGCACAATTCAACTGCGGGCTGTATCTTTGCCGTATATTTCAATGCAATGACTTTAGTTCAATTAGAATATGCAGTAGCATTAGCCACGTATAAAAGTTTTATAGCGGCAGCAGAAAAGTGTTACGTTACCCAGCCAACCCTTAGCCTTCAAATACAAAAATTAGAAGACGAACTTGGGGTTAAAATATTTGACCGTGCCAAGCACCCGGTAGAAGTTACGGGTATGGGGCGGTTGATTATTGACCAAATTAAGAAAACATTAGAAGAGTTTGAGAAAATTCACGAGCTTATACAGCAACAGCAAGAGGTAATATCCGGTACGTTTCGCTTGGCTGTGATACCTACTGTTGCGCCTAATTTGTTGCCTCCGTTGTTAGAAAATTATGCCAAAAATTTTCCGGATATTCGCCTGCAAGTGTTAGAAATGGAAACCAATCGCATCATTACAGCCTTAAAGAACAATGAGGTGGATGCAGGCTTACTAAGTACGCCATTGGAAGACAAAGACATAAAAGAGTATCCGCTGTTTTATGAACCATTTGTAGTTTATTTACAAAACGGAGACCCACTATTGGAGAAGCGTTTGGTGGAAGCAAGCGATATTGAGTTGGAAAAAATATGGTTGCTGAACGAAGGGCATTGTATGCGCAATCAGGTGATAGACCTTTGCAGCGACAATGTGAAGCGTTTGCAAGCCAAAAAGCCATACAAATATGAGTCCAGCAATGTAGAAACACTGCGCCGCTTGGTGGACAAAACAGGGGGCATAACCATTTTACCCGAATTGTCTATCTACTACTTTGACGAAGACCGCATTGAGAAGGTAAGATATTTTACCGAACCCGAACCGGTGCGTGAAATTAGCTTAGTAACCAACAGCCATTTTGTACATTTTACCATGTTACAGTCCATTATGGACGAAGTGCTGAACCTGATCCAAGAAAAGCTGGAGAAGTTGGCAGAAGGCCATCCGGTGGAAGGATTTTGGAAGTTCTACCATCGGATTCGCAACAAAGGAGAAGTAATCAATCACAAACGATTACATCGGGTTTATAAACTCTTG
>RGMU01000418.1 GCA_010021705.1 Chitinophagia bacterium
TCAGGTTATGCTTTTTACAAAATATTTCTTTAGTCATGTTTTTCGTTGTTTTACTTACAGCCAGTAAGGCTGCGGAATTATTTTTGGTTGGTTTTTTACTCCACTTGTTGCCTATATTAACAAGGTAGAGCGCTTGCGGGTTAATTTTCGCCGGTGCGGTCGTCAATTTTTATGTCGGCACTGTAGACGTCAAAAATGTGCGGGGCCCCGTTGGTTGGGCTAACGCTATCAAGCATACACCTGATAGTATCTTTTATTGCTTCCTTAACGTTGTGTTTGTCTACGTATGTTTCAGATGTTACCAATACCTGCCCGTTGGCGGCCTGTAGTGTAAAATAAAACTGTCCGCTGTATTGGCCTTTGGCCGGGTGAATTACA
This sequence comes from Chitinophagia bacterium, assembly GCA_010021705.1. GTDB lineage: Bacteria > Bacteroidota > Bacteroidia > Chitinophagales > Chitinophagaceae > RGMU01. The sequence goes on from RGMU01000418.1 coordinate 379, forward strand.
AATTTTGGATTTTCCATGTTATTTGGTTTTTGTTGGTTGTTTTGCCTTTTTCCACCTGGCATAAATTTCGGTGGTGGTGTATTGTGTGCTTGCGTGCTTGGCTGTGTTTTTTACATAAACGGTTTCGCCATTGTGTAAGCAAAAAATTGGTGTGTAATGGGCTGCTATGTAATTGGCAAACTGTTTAGCATGTAAGGCGGCCCATAGCCGCATGACAACTATTGCCAGTATAATTATGGCCGTAAACAGCCCGGTGAGTATTGTCAGTTTTGTTTCCATGCTTTATTTGTTTTTTTCATCTTCAAAATAGTTTCCGGTAACTGCCCATGAAAAGCCGGTGATAATTATAAGTAGTGCGCATATTATTGTTGCGCCGTCGTTGTAGGCACCAATTTTTAGGTATGCTTTCCATAAAAATGGAGTTGCCGCAGTTGTTGCTAAAAACAGTAGGAATGTTACCCACCATAGTATTAAAAATGTTTTTTTCATAGTATTATTCTGCTAACCGGGCTCCTAGTTCTTTTTGGGTTTCAAATTGGTATATTGCAATGCCTGCGTTTATTGCTTTTGCAAATAATTCATCTAACAGCCGGTCTGAACAGTTTTGAATTACTTTGCCGGTAACATCTAAGGAGCAGAAGCCTATAAGATTTTCGTAAATAGGTAACACCACATATTTTTCACGGTTAAAAATTGCACCATAAAAATATTGCGGCTTGCATTCAACAGCGTTTATAGTTTTTATTGTTTCGGGGTTTATTATTACTTTTTTCATGGTTGATTTAGATTGTAGTCTTTGATTATAGTATAAAATGGCTGCTTTTTTTAAAACCTTCTGCCCAGTCTATTTTACTGCTCATTACCAATTATCGTTTTGTTGTGAATAAATAATGCTGCCGGCTCGGGCGCGGTTCTTATCATAAAACCGTTCGGTATGGTGGGCTGGCTTTGGGGCCTTGCTATGGTTATAAATATTAATGTTTTGCAGGGTGGTGATGGTG
>RGMU01000419.1 GCA_010021705.1 Chitinophagia bacterium
GATAGCCTTTATTGAAGTTTAAAGCCTTATTGTCTTCGCTAAGTGTGCCTATGATGCCCTTTGCCGTCCAAAATTGGCGAATGTGTAGCTTTTTTAGCAGTGGTACTCTATTTAATAGACCACCGCCTATGTTATGCTCTAAGAAAAAGCCGGCATATTGGTCGCTGATAAATTCGTAGTTGTTCATCATTTCAAAGGCATTTCTGTTGTAATACATAAACTCGTTGCCTTGATGGATTTCTAAAAATGAATAGGGTAGAGTGCCAAAATATTTGCCGGCAAACAGGCTGTAAGACAGCACCCCTAATGGGGGTATATTTGCCGTTTCGGTAACGGAAAATCTAATTTTTTGGTATTGATAGTTACTGCCTAATATGCCTTTGATGCCGGTATAATAGGCTACATTGAGGGCGGGATACTTGTTGGCAAGGCGGCGGCGAACGTATCTACCTTCTAAAAACCGCTCACGGTAGGCGAATCTTAGCTCTACTCCCGCTTCAAAAATACTGCCGCTTAGGGAGGGCTGATTGTTTACATCGGTAAAAATACCTTCATGCGGTAGGGGGTGGTATGGGGTATATTGTTTATGCCTTACGGAGAATTTATGGCTAAAACCATATTTATATTCCTTAAAAAGCTGCAATTGTTGCTCGTCTATAAAGGCTAATTTCCAATGGATGTGCGGCTTTCGGAAAAAGGCACTGAATATATTGTCTAATCCGGCAGACTGTATAGTGTTATCTGTGGTGCCATTAACATCGTGTATAATGTGCCCGTTTAGGGTTAGGCGGGGGACGCGCTTCATTATCCATAATCCATTAAAGCCATATTTCCACCGCTTATCCTTTAAGCCGTAAGCTGCATAAGTAGTCAGTTTTAGGTTGGTTAAGGTTAGGGGCGTGCCAATGGTTAGGCGGAAACGTAGCCCTTCTACGGGGTTTCGGCTGAATAGATAGTAGTAGGGTCCTAACTGAATGGGTCCTACGTCTTTTACGCCTGTAGTTAGAAAGGTAATACTGTTTTTATAAAGCCTTGTAAGGGGCATGTTTACGATAGTATCCACCATTTTGTAGATAGATAGTTCGTTTTTGGTTAGGCTGTCATGGCGGTTGTTTTGCCACCAAGTGTCTGATTTTTTGGTAACGGAGTCTAATTTGGTAACGTCTTCTTTTAGGGCGGGATTGTCCACCTGCGAGTCTATTTTAGGTTCATTGATAGCTATTTTCTTATAGGTTGTAGTTTTTCTGCCAATGTGCCACAAATTCATTTTTGCTTATTCCATACTTAAGCAAGAAATAATGTGCATGGCTATTGCCTTCACTTGCAATACTTAGGTACAAATCAATAGTAGTAACTTGTCTACGTCCGGTAAACAATAC
>RGMU01000420.1 GCA_010021705.1 Chitinophagia bacterium
TTTTAAGTTTATGATAAATTTGGAATAAATTTTTCATTTTTTAACCAGAGGCTTCAACGTGCTACCTAAAGCAATTGTTTTATTATCCGGTGGATTGGATTCAACAACGTGTTTGGCCATCGCCAAATCGGAAGGTTATGATTGTTATGCTTTAAGCGTTGATTATGGGCAGCGTCACATTGCTGAACTCTCTGCCGCCCAAACTATTGCCAAACATTTTAATGTCATTGAACATCAAATATTAAATATCGATTTAAGCACATTGGGCGGTTCTTCTTTAACCGATAAAAACCTTCAAGTACAAGACTATTCTAATTCTAAAAACATTCCCAATACTTATGTTCCTGCCAGAAACACCATCATGTTATCATTGGCTTTAGCCTATGCAGAGGTGGTGGGGGCTTATGATATTTTCATTGGTGCCAATGTGGTCGACTACTCCAATTATCCTGACTGCCGACCTGCTTTTCTTTCTAGCTTTGAACATCTTGCACAACTGGCCACCAAAGTTGGTGCTGAAGGTCAAAGCATTCGAATACATGCCCCATTACTTCATTGGTCTAAATCTCGAATTATTCAAGAGGGGTTAGCCTTGGGCGTGAATTATGGCATGACCGTCTCTTGTTATCGATTGTCTAAAGAGGGTAAAGCTTGTGGCACCTGTGATAGCTGTGTCATGCGAAAAAACGGCTTTATAGAACTTCAGACACAAGACCCCACTATTTATAATACTTAACGCCATCCCTGCCATGGGGGCGTTAAGCCTTGAGAAATTCCCAATAAAGTTAAAATTCGCCCCAGCGTATGGTCAACCATTTCTTCTAAGGATTGAGGATGCTGGTAAAAGGCTGGCATTGGCGGATAAATAATAGCCCCTAGTTCGCTTAATGTGGTCATATTTTTTAAATGTATGGCATGCAAAGGCGTTTCTCTAGGCATAATAATTAAGGTGCGCCTTTCTTTTAAACACACATCGGCTGCTCGAGTCAGCAAATTATTGGTAATCCCACACGCCATTTCTGCTAAAGTATTCATAGAACAAGGTAAGATGACCATGCCATCATGCTGGAAAGAACCACTCGCTATACTTGCCCCAATGTCCTCAATTGGATAAAAATAATCTACCGATTTTTTCAATTCCGTTAAACTCAATTTAACTTCCTGAGAACGGGTAATTTGAGCCGCCTTGGTCATGACAACATGTACCTCAACATTTGCTGCTTTAAGATGCGTAATACAACGCAATGCATAAATAAAGCCTGAGGCGCCAGTAATCCCTATCAATATTTTTTTAGCCATTTTTTTTGGTAAAAAGCAAGTTTGTATCTAGTTTAACTGCTTTTTATGAACA
>RGMU01000043.1 GCA_010021705.1 Chitinophagia bacterium
ATGATGCTAATCATCATTTGTTTGACGGTATGCTACTTTCATTCAACAATGATGCTCATGCCACTAACGACCGCAATTTAGATGCTCGTAAGCCAATGGGTCCTGATTTCAACTTGTTCTCCATTACCAACGACTCGTCCTATTTAGCTTTAGATGCCCGTCCTTTTGATACAGCATCTGTTATTCCGCTTGGCATTCGCAGTAACTACAAGCAAGACTACATTATCAGCACAGAGAGCATACACATACCTGAAGGTGGCAGCCTGTTCTTACACGATAAGTGGCTTGAAAAATATGTAGCTATGGAAGCCGGTAGCGAATATAAGTTTAGTGTAACAAAAGATGCTAAATCGCAAGGTAATGGACGCTTTGAGATTTGCATGAAGCCTGCCAATACTACCATAGCCGATGTTACTGCTCTACAAGTGGTAATGTTACCTAACCCTGCTACCGATGAGGTGAATGTTACTTACAAAGCCCCTGCGGCAGAAGAAGTGAACATACGCATAATGGATATTACCGGTAAAGATGTGTTTACCCGCAATGTTGGCGTATCGCAAAACGGTACGGTAAAACTACCTGTTAATCAGTTAGCTGCCGGTATCTATATGGTTGAGTTTACATCCGGTAACAATAAGGTTATTCAAAGGCTTATCAAAGAATAACACAGCAGTAAACAGTCCTTATAACATATCATTAGATTAAAAAAGTCGCTCCTGAAAGGGGGCGACTTTTTTAATGTTGAAGACCGGATTCTGTTTAGAATGATTAGACTAAATCCCCCCTCTATCCTCGCAAAGCTCAATTAATACACCATTAGTGGTTTTGGGGTGTAGAAAGCATACCCATTTATTGTCGGCACCGGGTTTAGGGGTGTCGTTTAGCAGTTCAAAGCCCAATGCCTGCAATCGCTTCATTTCGGCTTTAATATCTGTAACGTCAAAGGCTATATGGTGCATTCCTTCGCCCTTTTTGGCAATGAATTTGGCAATGGGGCTATCGGGATTAGTAGCTTCCAAAAGCTCTATTTTAGACTCACCAACGGCAAAGAAAGCCGTGCTTACGCCTTCGCTTTCTACCCCTTCTTGCTTGTAGCAAACGGTGTTCAGCAACTGTTCGTATAAGGGTATGCTTGTCTCCAAATTTTTGACTGCAATGCCTATATGCTCTATCTTGTTCATACTATAGTTTTTGTAAATAATCTTATTATTGGATAAATGCCCTGAAAAGAGCGAAAGTAGCATTTCTATTCGTAACTTTGCAAACTAAGCGCAACTCAGGTTGCAAATACATTCATAATAGTAATAACACGCAAAGGTATGAACTTGCCTATTTATCTTGATAATAATGCTACCACCCCCATGGACCCCCGTGTATTGGAGGCTATGTTACCTTATTTTACCAATAAATTTGGCAATGCAGCCAGCCGCAGCCACGCCTTTGGTTGGGAAGCAGAAGACGCTGTGGACACTGCGCGTGAGCAAATAGCGAAACTCATTAACGCAGACCCAAAAGAAATTATCTTTACTTCCGGTGCCACAGAAAGCGATAATCTTGCCATAAAAGGTATATTTGAAATGTACGCCTCTAAGGGTAATCATATCATTACAGCCGTAACAGAGCACAAAGCAGTGTTAGATGCGTGCAAGCACATTGAGCATTTAGGTGGACAAGTTACTTATCTACCGGTTAAAAATGACGGCTTAATAGACCTTGAACAATTGGAAAACGCTATTACGCCGCAAACCATATTAGTAGCTATAATGTATGGTAACAATGAGGTGGGTGTGGTGCAGCCTATAAAAGAGATAAGTCAAATAGCCCACAAGCATGGCGTGCTATTCTTTACCGATGCTACACAGGCAGTAGGTAAAATACCCGTAGATGTGATAGCCGATGGTATAGACTTATTAGCCTTTACGGGTCATAAAATATATGGACCTAAAGGTGTTGGAGTGTTATATGTACGCCGTAAAAATCCACGTGTAAAAGTTACTGCTCAAATGGACGGCGGCGGACACGAGCGCGGTATGCGTAGCGGTACGCTTAATGTGCCGGGCATTGTGGGGTTAGGCAAAGCCTGCGAAATCTGTATGAACGAAATGGCAGCCGAAGCAGAACGTCTTAGCCAAATGCGCAATAGATTGGAAAATGCGCTATTGCAGTTGGAAGAGGCTTATGTAAATGGGAATAGGGAACATCGTTTGCCACACACCACCAACATATCGTTTAAGTATGTAGAAGGCGAAGGGCTAATGATGGGTTTTAACAAAAATATAGCAGTTTCCAGCGGTTCTGCCTGTACTTCTGCCAGTCTTGAGCCGTCTTATGTGTTAAAGGCATTAGGCTTAGGTGATGATTTAGCCCATAGCTCTATCCGCTTTGGCTTAGGTAGGTTTACCACAGACGACCAAATAGATTTTGCCATAGAAGCCGTTACCCAAAGCGTGAATAAACTGCGAGAAATGAGTCCTCTTTGGGAAATGTATAAAGACGGTATAGACCTTGATAGCATTGAGTGGGCACACCATTAATTTATACCTTAACTTTGTTAACCAACAATTTGTATTAATTTAACTAAAAATAAAACTAAAAATGGCATATTCAGAAAAAGTGATAGACCACTATAACAACCCTAAAAACGTAGGCACGTTAGATAAATCACAAACCAATGTGGGCACAGGACTTGTGGGAGCACCGGAGTGCGGAGACGTTATGCGTCTGCAAATTCAGGTGGACGAAATTACGGGCACCATAACCGATGCCAAGTTTAAAACCTTTGGCTGCGGTTCTGCCATTGCTTCGTCTTCTTTAGCCACCGAATGGCTTAAAGGCAAAACCGTTGACCAAGCCCTTACCATTGACAATATGGACATAGTAGAGGAACTTAACCTGCCTCCGGTAAAAATTCACTGCTCTGTATTGGCAGAAGATGCCATTAAAGCCGCTATAAACGACTACCGCGTGAAGAACGGACTACCTCAGTTAGAAACCGTAGCCGTGCACTAATTGTTCTATCTCAATATTTATTCACACGCTTATTATGTATTTTGTACATAAAATAGGATTTATACCCCAACCTTTTTTAGGATAAAAAGTATATTTAATAGTATGATTTTTGTTAGCGAAAGAGCAAGAGAAAAAGTAATGCAGTTGAAAAAAGACGCTCAGTTGTCTGACGAGTATTTTTTGCGCGTAAGCGTAGTGGGGGGGGGATGTTCAGGGTTAAGTTATAAGTTAGACTTTGACAATGAACCACAGCCTAAAGACCAACGCTTTGAAGATAACGGAGTTAATATAGTTACCGACCTTAAAAGCTTTTTATACCTGTGTGATACTACGCTTGATTTTTCAGACGGGCTTAACGGTAAGGGTTTTCATTTTAACAATCCTAATGCCAGCCGCAGTTGCGGTTGTGGCGATAGCTTTGCGGTTTAACAGATATGCTGCCATTAGCTTGCGTTGTTCTACTTTTAGTATATATTTGCCGAAGAATAGCCATTTGCTGATGAAAAAATACGCTTTGCTTATTATGCTATCCCTGTTTGCTTACGGCAAGCCGGTGTGTGCACAGTCCTATTATACTAATGGAGAAATAGGCTTTTCGGCAGGCGCGGCGCAATACTTTGGCGACCTTAACGATAACTACGGCTTCCGCACCCCCGCACCGGCTTTTGGTATGTTTTACCGCAAGCGGTTCAATTTTTACGTCTCGGTGAAAGCTGTTTTTAACTACACTTCTGTTGGCTATGATGATAAGTTGAGTAAATCGCCTTTTAACCAAGTGCGTAACCTCAACTTTAAGAGCGATATATATGAATTAGGCTTGCAGGCAGAGTTCAATTTCTTTAAATTTATTACTGCTGACCGCTACTACCGCTGCACGCCTTATTTAACAGGGGGTATTGGCGTATTTTATTACGACCCTTATACCACTTACAAAGGCATTAAATTCCACTTGCGTGATATTGGTACAGAGGGGCAAAATTTGGGTAATGAAGAGCTAAAATATACGCACATTACACCTTATTTTCCCATTGGGGCAGGGGTAAAATATTGGGTGGCAAGGGGCACAAACATTAGCTTAGAAGTAACAGACAGGCTTACCACTACCGATTATTTAGATGATGTAAGTGCCACGTATGTAGGTGCATCAAAATTCCCCGCAGCGTCTATTAGACGACCCGGTCAAGCCTTGCAAGACCGCAGTACAGAAATAGATGCTGCTAATCCTTTAGGCAGACCGGGCAAACAGAGAGGCAACTCCAGCACTTATGACCAATACTTGATAGTGAATTTTAGCGTCTCTTTCCACTTTAACACCTATCACTGCCCTGCCTTTATGAAACATGACCTTATTAGCACTTATTAAAATGATAGGCTAACATTAATCCATTCACTGTCAAAGTGGGCATTATATTTTTGGTAAAATGCTATGGCAAGCGTATTCCATTCTAATACTTGCCATGTGATTCCGCAAAACTGCCTTTCTTTGGCTCCTGCTATCAGTGCGTCCATTAGCAATGTACCTATGCCCATGCGGCGGGCTGCTTCGGTTACAATAATGTCTTCTAAGTACATTCGTTGCCCTTTCCATGTAGAATAGCGTATGTAATACAGCGCAAACCCAAGTATGCCTTCTGCGTCTGTTTCGGCTATATATGCCCACCAAACGGGGTTTGCTCCAAAGCCACTTTCCTCAAAGTGCGTCTGCGATACCGTAACGGCATCGGGTGCTCGCTCATATACCGCCAACTCGCGCACTAATTCCATCATCCGTGGGCAGTCTTCTTTGAGGGCTTTGCGTATTTTTATATCGGTCATTACTTCTTATAGTCTAACTTTAAGGAAAATTTTATTACACCTGTTCCCATACACTCATTGCAAATAAGCGCGCCTACGCTATCGCAGGTGGTGCATTTTTTGTGTTTCTGCCCGGCACACTCCACGCATATAAGTTTGCCGGTGTGCTTGCAATTAGGGCAATTTAGCGATTTGCGCACCATTTTTGATGTCAGCTTGCCTTTTACCGATACATATTCATAATTTTCGGTAGTGGTTTTGCCCGTACCTGCGCATCTGTTACATATAGTGTAGCCTTCGCCGGAACATATTGTACATTTTAGTACTCTTGCTCCTTCACATTGCTCACAAACGTGCTTGCCTTTGCCGGAACATACTTTACACACTTTATCTTTGCAAGCCATCATAAACAGGCTACAACAAGCCAATAATAGGGTTATAAGCACAGATGTAGTAAGTTTGCTCATATTTAAAACCTTAATCGGGCAATAGCTCCACTAAAAAATCTGAAGTAAGCTCAAATGTCTCTTTTTTGCTTTTAGTAAATGTTTGGGGTGCTTGGCTGAGCATACATTTTATTTCTTTTTTGCCAATTATTAGCTTAGCCGGAATGGTAAGCTCCGGATTAGTGGCACCTAAGCATTTGCCTAAATTTATTGTCATCATTAATTAACTTTCTTATCATAAATATCAATGCAGCACCTTTGTCATATTTATCGCTTGAACCGTCATCGTTTACGCTGTATTTACCAATAATGGGCTTATCGTTTTTAATGTTTTGCCATTCTCCTTTGCAAAATTTGGTGGCATCGGCAACACCATTTGCGCATTCAACAAACAAACTTTCGGTATAAGTGGTTAGCCCTTCATGTATCCAATTATCGGCATTTTCGGCAGCAGTAATGTTATTGCCAAACCACTCGTGTGCACTCTCGTGGATAATGATATAGTCAAAGGTATTACCTACTTCAGAGTGGCTTCTGTCGTAGCCTTTATAGCCTAATTTATATTTATTGCCATAAGCTATGGCACTTTGGTGCTCCATGCCCAAATAGGGTGCTTCTACTAACTTATAACCGTCTTCATAAAATGGATAAGCCCCTAACCAATATTCATAGCAGTGTAGCATTGGCTTCACCACCTTAAAGTGCTCTATTGCCTTGTCTTTATTACCTGCAAGCACCCAATAGTCTATGGCAAGTAGTCCCTTTTCGCCCATCATTGTATCATGTATATTCACATAGTTGCCAATGTAAAATGTGGCATCATAATTATTGATTGGATTGGCTACTTTCCAATACCACTCGCTGTAGCCTTCTTTTGGTTTTGAGGCATGGTGATTGGTATCTAATAGTGTGGTTGCCGGTACAACTTTCTCAAGCACCCCATTGCTTATCGCAGACAGTTTGTACAACTTTTTAGTGTAATTGCTGCTTATGCTATCCGGAATGCAAAGCGTTATAGTCATGCCATTGTTAGGTTCGTCCCATTGAGCGTCTTTACAGGGATACCATACGCTTGCCCCCAAGCCCTGACAGGATACTCCCACCCAGCTGCATTGGTTATCGTCATAATCATACGTAAAACCTCCGTTCCATGGGGGATTTACGGCACGCACCGGTCTCCCGTGATATTGCACTTCTATGTTATGATTAATGCCTTGTTCCATATTGCTAAAGTGCCCTACTACCCATATCACATTACTATCTCGGTAAAACGTTTGCTTTTTTCCGTCCACAGTTACATCGTCTGCTATTAAAGGTTGCTGTAAGTCAATTTGAATAGTGTCTATTATGGCACTTTTGATACTGAAAATGATAGCATTTGAACCAATGATGCTTTTATTGGCAAGGTCAAACTGCACTTTAAGGTCATATTTAAGCACGTCCCACCATTTTCTGCCATTACCATTGCTGCCTCTAAGGGTGTCGGCTTTATTATAAGCAAATGTGGTATTTACTAAAAGTAAATACCACATTATAGAAAAGAACGCTATTTTTTTAGTCATTATTTATTAATGTCTTTGAGTTCTACGTCAAAAATCAACACAGAATTAGGCGGTATGGCAGGTGTAGGGCTTTGTGCACCATAAGCCATGCCGGAAGGGATAAACAATGTAGCTTTAGCTCCTTTTTTCAATAAACCAATGCCTTCGTCCCAGCCTTTAATTACGTTTCCTTGCCCTAATGGAAATTCAAAAGGCTGTACATGGTGGAAGGCCGTGTCAACATTAGAGTCAAACTTTTTACCATCTAATGTTTTGCCGGTATAGTTTACCGATACTTTGGCACCCGGTGCAGGGGCATCACCGGTGCCAGGCTTGGTAATTACATAATAAAGACCCGAAGCTGTTTTAGTAGCTTTTATTTTTTTCTTAGCCAAATAATCTTTTATAAGAACATCATCCTTATCTTTTTGATTTTCAGCTTTAACTATTTCTACATCAAAAATTAATATAGAATTAGGTGGAATGGTTGGGCTTTTGTCTTGTGGACCATAAGCCAAACCTGAAGGAATGTATAGTGTAGCTTTAGAGCCTACTTTAAGTAGGGCTAAGCCTTCGTCCCATCCCGGTATTACGCGTCCCATGCCAAGCTCTACCGTAAATGGCTCAAGGTGCTGAAATTGGGGGTCTGTATTAGAGTCAAATGGTTTGCCGTCAATTAGTTTTCCGGTGTAGTTTACGCTTACCATCATGCCTTTTTTCAGTGTTTCGCCTTTGCCTTCTTTGCTTATGGAATAGTATAAACCGGAGGCAGTACGCATAGCTTTAATGTTATTTTTACCAAAGTATTCGGTAAGTGTTTTTTCATCTATAGCCTTTTGCACTTCAATTTTCATAGCCATGTCTTTGCGGTATTCTTCATCGCTCATTACCGATACCATCGCTATTTCATACTCTAACATGTCACCGGGATTCATGCCCGGCATTGCTTGACCGGTATTTTTGATGAGCGAGTCCACCGGTAGCCTTAAAACAGCACTATCACCTGCCACTAATTGCATAAAGCCTTCAATAGGGTCGCCCTTAAAGTTAGGCTTCTGCACTTGAAAAGGAACACATTTATTGTTGTTCATTTTGCGAGAATCAAACATTACGCTGTCTTTCACGTGCACACGTATGTTCATTTCTATATGGTCTGAAACTTGGGGGTGGCGCGTACCGGTGCCATGTTTGTATATTCTATATTCCAAGCCGGATGATAGCTTTATGAATTGACCGGTTTCCGGGTCTGCCTTTTTTTCAATGGGGGCATTTTCAACTATTTCAGGCTTTGTAGGGTTCTTTTTCTTCTTTTGTGCTACTGCCAAAAAAGGTATTGCTAAAGATAATGCAACTATAAGATATTTACGCATAAGCGGTATAAAAGCTATTTACAGGATGATATGAAAAGGAAAATTATTTAACAGAACTCATAGGGGATGCTGGTTGTTGTTCACGCTTAGGCTCGCCTACATCGGTAACTTCTACATCAAAAACCAATATCGCATTAACCGGTATTTTGGCACTTGGCGGATTTTCGCCATAAGCTAAGCCCGAAGGCACATAAAGTGTGGCTTTTGCTCCTTTTTTCAGCTTTTGAACGCCTTCGTCCCAGCCCGGTATTACCATACCCATACCAACTTGAAACTTAAATGGCTCTGTATGTTTGAACTGAGGGTCAAGGTTGCTGTCAAAAACAGTGCCGTCAAGTAGTTTTCCGGTATAGTTCATGGTAACCTCTTTACCTTGCTTAATATCTTCACCTTTACCGGGGTTGGCAATGGTGTAGTAAAGTCCCGATGCTAATTTTAAGGGTTTTATATTATTTTTAGCAAAATACTCTTGCAACATGGTACTATCGGTTGCTGCTTGTTTATCTTGCTTTTCTTTCATTTCCTTCATTTGCTTTTCCTGCATCTCCTGTATTTTCTTTTCAGCTTCAGCGCGGGAAATAACATGAACCACATTTAGCTCAAATACTACATATTCGCCTTTTTTCCAATCCGGAGGTACGCCCCCCTTGTCTTTTAAAGACACCATAAGCGTATCTGTGGGCACTCTAATAATGGCACTATCGCCGGCAGACAAATAGGTTAAGCAAGCACGCCAGTCGCCACTAAATTGTGGTTTGCTTGCCAATAGCATGATTGGTTCGCCGTGATTTTCTTTACGGGAATCTTGGATAACGGAATCTTTAGACTTACCGTCATTTTTGCCTAACTTCATACAAACATGCACTTCAAGCACCTGCCCGGTGTCTGCGTTTTTGCCTGATGCATCTTTTATTATCATGAGTTCGGTGCCATGTATTTTTTTGAACGAACTACTGTTGGAACAGGCAGTTATGCCTAAAGTTGCTGCACTAATAAGTGCAATAGGAATAATCCTCTTTATCATTGCTAATTATTGGGGGTGAATATCCGATAAAATTTTATTAAAATAAGCTATAGCTTCTTCAAAGTTTGTATTTAATGTGCCGCCTGCTGCATTAAAATGCCCGCCACCGTTAAAATAGGTTTTTGCTATAAAATTAACGTCAAAATTTCCTTTACTTCTAAATGAAAATTTAACTTCCTCTTCATTACGTTCCGTAATCAAGGCTGCAAATTTAATTTTATGAATACTTAGCGGGTAATTTACAATACCCTCCGTATCGCCGTGCTGAACCGCGAACAAATTTATATCTTTTTTTGATATGGCTATATAGGCAGAAAAAATTTGAGGTAGCACTACCATTTTTTCAATCAGCGTATAGCCTAAAAAGCGCATACGGTTTTCGCCCCAGCTATCATAGATGTGGCTTTGTATGTCGGCATGTTGCATACCCGTTGCCAGCAATTCTGCCACTACGCTATGTACATGGGCAGAGGTGCACGGAAAACGGAATGAGCCGGTAAAAGATTCCGTTCCTACTTCTATAAACATATTTCCTTTTGAAGAAACTATACTTGATCCGCCAGATGCCATAACAGTAGCGGTTGTCGCCGGGCTGCCAAACGCTCTCGCTGTTGTCGAACCGCTAATAACAGTAAATCCTTTAAATCTTGACGGTCCAAGAAAGCCGAACGGTAACAGCTGGCTATTAGTCGCACCAGCATCTACTTCAGAGTTCATTTCAACATAGAAATATTTTGATTTATTT
>RGMU01000421.1 GCA_010021705.1 Chitinophagia bacterium
TCCAATTGATTTTGAAAATGCTGAAGGTAACTTAGGCTTGTCAAACGCTCTTTTTGAACACTTCGCTAACAAACTAACCAAATCGCGCTTGCAACGTGATTTATCTGACTCCACTGTACTACGAAATTTAGGATGTGCGTTTAGCTATGCTTTGATTGCTTATCAAGCATTAGCAAAAGGTAATGATAAATTACAAATCAATAAAGTCGCACTTAAAGATGATTTACAAGACCACTGGCTTGTCATTGCGGAAGCTATTCAAATGGTGATGCGGCGTCATGGCGATGAAAAAGCTTATGAAAAACTCAGGGATTTGACTCGAGGTCACACGATTGACCAAGCTCAATTACAAGCTTTTATTGATGCCTTAAAATTACCGGCTAATCATAAAAAATCATTAATGAAACTCACGCCAGAAAATTATACTGGTTTAGCAAACTTATTGGTCAAGGCATTTTCATGATTAGCAATCAGGGTGGACAAACTTTTGAGTTTGATATTTTAATTATTGGTGCCGGACTTGCTGGGATGCACTATGCTCTTCAAGTTTTAAAACTTCAACCACACCTCAAGATTGCTTTAATCTGTAAGTCAGATACAACAGAATGTAATAGTCGTTATGCGCAAGGGGGCATTGCTGCTGTAGCGCAGTTACCAGACACCTTAGAACAACATATCCAAGATACTTTAATTGCCGGTGATGGTTTAAGTTATACACCACATGTTGAGTGCATTATTCACCAAGGTCCTCAAGCTATTCTCGATTTAATCGAATACCAAATCCCTTTTACCCAAAATACAAAGGGTGAGTATATCTTGGCTAAAGAGGGTGGTCATAGCCAACGTCGTGTTTACAATTGCGGCGATCACACAGGCCTTAGTATCATTGAAAAGCTTCACGAAAATATTTTAAATCATCCCAATATTAAGATTTTCTCTCGACATTTGGCAATCAATTTAATTGTTCAAACATTACCATTTCGTATTGATATGCAAGGTGAAGTATTGGGCGCTTATGTTTTAGATGAAAACTCTCTTAAAATTCATACCTTTTTAGCCAATATTGTTGTTTTGGCTACAGGCGGCTCAGGTAAGGTATATCGTTATACTTCAAATCCTGCTATCGCAACTGGTGATGGTGTTGCTATGGCATATCGTGCAGGCGCTAGAGTGGCCAATATGGAGTTTTATCAATTTCATCCTACTTTATTACATCACCCTAAACGCAATGATTTTTTAATTTCAGAAGCCGTGCGCGGAGAAGGTGGCTTATTAAAAAATGCAGATACACTTGAACAGTTTATGCAACAAGCCAATGGCGCACCGCAATACTTTCAATTGCTTTACTTCT
>RGMU01000422.1 GCA_010021705.1 Chitinophagia bacterium
GCTATTGGTAAAATAATTCATATCTTAGGTGAGCATATGGCGCCAGGTATGGAGACAGAAGTAGCAATTTTGGCGCATGGTATCCCCACAGAATGGCCAGACGCTGTATTAGCGGAAGTTTCTAGAATCAAACAACATGTCACCGACGAAGAAATTAATAAAAGAGCCGACTTACGAGAATTACCGTTTGTAACTATAGATGGTGAAGATGCTAGAGATTTTGATGATGCCGTATTTTGTAAAGAAAACTCACAAGGCGGCTATCATTTATATGTTGCCATTGCGGACGTTAGTCATTATGTCAGGGCTGGATCAGCATTAGATAAAGAAAGTGAAAAACGCGGAAACTCAGTTTATTTCCCAAGTAAAGTTGTACCTATGTTGCCAGAAGCATTATCTAATGGCATTTGTTCACTTAATCCTAAAGTGGACAGGTTATGTATGGTTGTTGAAATGACAATCTCAACCGAAGGTCAAGTAACACGCTCTAGATTCATGCGCGCGGTAATTAATTCGCAAGCGCGCTTAACCTATACCGCAGTTGGAAATTGGTTACAAGGAGAAAAGCCTGAGGAAACCAATGATGCTGTTTGGCATAATTTAACTACCCTTTATAAATTATATAAAGTTTTAGCCAAAGCACGCTTTAAACGCGGGGCCATGGACTTCGATACTACTGAAACTAAGATAGAGTTCGATAGTAATCGTAAAATCAAAAAGATTGTTCCATTAGTCAGAGGTGATGCTCATCGTTTGATTGAAGAATGTATGTTAGTAGCTAATTTAACTACGGCTAAGTTTTTGTTAAAAGCGAAAATACCATCTTTATATAGAGTGCATAAAGCTCCAGCTCCGGAAAAAATGATTGATTTACGCCAGTTTTTAAATGAATTTGGTATAAAACTAGGTGGTGGCAAAGAGCCAACGCCAAAAGATTTTGAGAAAGTATTGGCAAGTATAGGTGCACGACCTGAAAAGCACTTGATTGAAATGGTAATGCTAAGGTCGTTAAAGCAGGCCGAATATACTGAAGACAATGAAGGGCATTTCGGATTGGCCTATTCCGCTTATACCCATTTTACCTCTCCGATTAGGCGTTATCCAGATCTGTTGATCCATCGTGCGATAGCTTTCCTTTTAGATAAACAAGAAGACAGCAAGTTCGGTTATACCAAAGAAGAGATTAGCGCACTTGGCAAGCATTGTTCTTATACTGAGAGGCGAGCTGATGATGCTACAAGAGATGTTGTTGCTTGGTTAAAATGTGAATATATGCAAGATAAACTTGGGCAGGTTTTTACTGGCAAAATATCTTCAGTCACTGGTTTTGGTGTTTTTGTTGAGCTAGAT
>RGMU01000423.1 GCA_010021705.1 Chitinophagia bacterium
CTGTGTGCTTAAACAGCTTATGTACATTGTTAAATATGGTTATTACCTCGTTTGGGGGAATATCGGCATGGTTATATGCTTTTAGTTCTTTTGCCAAGCTATCACACGCAAGGCGGCTTGCTACTTCGCCTTTGGCGGCACCGCCAACGCCATCGCACACTACAAAAATGCCTTCGGCTAAGTTAATGGGCATTGCGGGCGGATAAACAGCGTCTTCATTATTCTGCCGTTTACCAACTTCGCTAATATAAAGTGCGCTTGCTAACTCTATTTTCATGCTTTTAAGTTTTAAAGCTGTCCCGTTCTAAAAAAGGCTCACAAATTTTGGTATTAATGCTGTTATCAGTTGACAAATATAGATTAATCCTGAATAAGGTTTATATTTCTGTGCAGAACTATGTGGTGGTGGGTAGGCTCTTGTAGAGCTTGTCTCGGTTTCTTTTGCTTTTACAGAGGTAAATGCAGATAGTTTAATGGACAAAAAATGTGGGAAAAACACTACCACAAATATCTATTTTACTCAATGAGCAATTAAAAAAATACGCAAAAATTCATAACGACTAATTATCTATTACATTTGTGAACACATGAAGCCAACTATCTTCTCTTCTTTACCGCGTCCTTTGTGGGTATATGCCTTATTGTTGCTATTAGGCGTTCCGTTATTTTTTTTTCAAATATTTGAAAAACATTCCGGTGGGGGCGATGACTATGCCTTATATTTGACAGAGGCTCGGAATATTGCTCAAGGTATTCCTTTTTATAAAACTCATTATATATTTAATGAATCTAATATTTCTTATTCGCCACCACAGTATCCTCCCGGCTATCCGTTGTTAATAGCACCTATAATAGGTAAATTAGGTCTTAATATTCAAGCGATATGTTATTTCAATTCAGCTTTATGCTTGCTATTGTTGTTGTGTTTTTATACTTATTTTAGGCGTTTTACCGGCACGATATATGCTGTTTTTTTGTCACTACTGATTACATACGGCGGCGAAATGATATATATGAAACAATTTGCACTTGCCGACCTGCCGGCATTGCTATGTTGTATGGGTTATATCTTAGTACGCAGAAATGACATTTTTTCTATACCTCACATTTTGTTAGCTGCTTTTTTGGCAGGGTATGCGATATTGATACGAACACAAAGTGTTTTAATTGTAGGGGCAGAAATTGTGTATTGGGTGGGACAAGTGATTTACGCGCTTATTCAAAGGCTAAATATTGTTAATAAGGTGCTACATGTACCGGTTATAATATCAGTAGGGGCGTTCACGGTATATTTGTTTTTTTCAAAATTGATATTTCCTGTTCCGCATACAGCAGATGGATTTTACATAA
>RGMU01000424.1 GCA_010021705.1 Chitinophagia bacterium
TTATATGTTGGTACGGATGATGGACTGATACAGGTAACACAGGATGGCGGTGCCACATGGACAAAGATTGACAATATACCAGGTGTGCCAGACACTACGTATGTAAATGAAATAGTAACATCGCAGCACGACCGCAATACCGTATATGTTACCTTCAACCACCATCGCTATGGCGATTTTCACCCCTATATTTTCCTAAGTAAGGATGCGGGTAAAACCTGGACTGCTATACAAAGTAATTTGCCAGAGCGTGGCACTGTGTATTGTTTAGCCGAAGACCATGTAAATGCAAACCTATTATTTGCAGGTACTGAATTTGGTGTTTATTTTAGTATTGATGGGGGGCAAAAATGGATACAATTAAAAGCGGGGCTACCCACCATTGCAGTGCGTGATATGGAAATTCAGCAAAGGGAGAATGATCTGGTAATTGCCAGTTTTGGTCGTGGATTTTATATACTGGATGATTATACCCCATTGCGCAGCTTATCAAAAGAAACACTGGACAAAGCAGCTACGGTATTCCCTATAAAAGATGCATGGATGTATGTGCCATCCTATCCTTTGGGTACAAAGGGCAAGGGGGCATTGGGTGAAAGTTATTTTAGTGCACCTAATCCAAAACCCGGTGCGGTATTTACTTTTTATTTAAAGGATGCCATTAAAACAATTAAGGACAAACGCAAAGAAGCAGAGGCAGAAAAGATAAAAAATAATCAACCTCTGTATTATCCTTCTTTAGATTCATTGCGTATGGAAGATGAACAGACTCCACCACAACTGATGGTCACTATTACCGACGATGCAGGTAATGTGGTGCGTCGGATTAAAACATCTGCTTCCAAAGGCATGCACCGGATTACCTGGGATTTTCGCTATGCACCCTTTAGCCCTGTAGCCTTGAGCACAGCAGATGAGGACAACCCTTTCAGCTATAATGAAACAGGATATATGGCCCTCCCGGGGAATTATAAAATGTTTATCAGTAAATATGAAGATGGAGCATATACGCAGATGACAGAGCCGCAACCTTTTACCTGCCAAGCATTAAATGCAACGAGTTTACCTGCAGCAGATAAAAAAGCGCTTGATAATTTTTCTAAGAAAGCAGGGGAATTGCGGCGTATCATTTCTGCAACAGATGAATACAAAAATGAATTGTATAATAAGCTTTCCTATATCAATGCCGCTATACTGCAAACGCCTTTGGCTTCACCAGACCTTGCAAAAACTGCAGAACTGCTTAAGCAAAGGTTAAACAAAGCAGTTACCTTGCTCGATGGCGATGGCAGCCTTGCCAGTCGTGAGTTTGAAACAAAGCCGTCGGTAAGCGGAAGAATTGCCAATATT
>RGMU01000425.1 GCA_010021705.1 Chitinophagia bacterium
CAGCATTGGCCTTTACATGAAATTTTCCACGCTCTAAACGCTTGTGGTAAAGCACAAAGCCATTTCTGTCCCAGAACAAACACTTGATGCGATTGCGTGCATGGTTGTAGAAAACAAAGACCGAACCATCCATCAGCTTGCCGTCAAATGATTCCATCACAGCGGCACATAAACCATTAATTACTTTTCTGCCATCAATCGGAGAACTGGCCAGATATACCCGAACTTCGGGTTTTAAACGTATCATGGCAACTGACCCACAAATTTTAAAACTTGTTCAACCAACGCATTGGATTTCGGGGAGCTTATACCAATCCGAACCCCATTGGGTAAAGATATTTGCAATATGGCACCAACATCTTGGGGTTCCGAGGCCTTTGCTTCCACAAATTCGGTTTTGACAGTTTCATTTTGTTTTAATTTACTGGGCCAAGACTTAAAAGAACCATAAGCAATATTAGCTTGCTCACAATATTTTTCCTGACTTAAACCACTATGACGCCATGCTTGAATATGCTCTTCATAATAAGCGCGTTTCTTTGCTGATAATCCCATCATTTATCTCCAGTTATTAAACTGAAAAGATTATCTCGAAAAAAAAATTGGATTTTTAGATGTGGCTAATTAACCGCTTACGGTTTTTTGAGTGAGGGAACCCTAGGTTGTCATTGTATGAAAGATAAAATGGATAAACCTGACACTCGACATCCCGTTTATTAAAACATCCATCTCAATAAGCCTCATCATGAGGCTTTTTCTTTATCCTTTTAAAAAACTTCGCTATGATAGACTTAGATTTTAAAAAGGAATTTTTTATGAAAATCAAAGTCATTG
Organism: Chitinophagia bacterium; assembly: GCA_010021705.1. Classification (GTDB taxonomy): domain Bacteria; phylum Bacteroidota; class Bacteroidia; order Chitinophagales; family Chitinophagaceae; genus RGMU01. The sequence continues at coordinate 835 of RGMU01000425.1, forward strand.
TCATGTGCTTATTTTTTTTAAATGCTTGTTCAAGCTTAAATCACCCTGATGATTATGGTGAAACGGGCAAGAATACCGCAGGGGGTACCTGTGCTTATGGTGTAGGGGGATGTACACCTGATGAAGATAAATCCGGTGATTTTGTCAATTATTAAGAATATTCTATGTTAATTATTGCAACACATAACGCCCATAAACTCAAAGAAATTGCTGAAATACTCGCGCCTATGACTTGCGTGGGTGCGGCATCTTTTGAAACAATAGAGCCACCAGAAACTGGCTTAACCTTTGTTGAAAATGCGTTAATTAAAGCACGTTTTTTATGCCAACACACCCAAAAACCTGTATTGGCAGATGATTCAGGGTTGGTTGTGCCTGCATTAAACGGCGAACCAGGTATTTATTCGGCACGTTATGCCGGTCCTCAAGCAACGGATGAAAAAAACCGTCATCGATTGCTTAAGAATATGCAAGGCATTGAAGACCGCCATGCTTATTTTTATTGCGCGATGGTCT
>RGMU01000426.1 GCA_010021705.1 Chitinophagia bacterium
AATAAAACGCATAGACATAAGAGGCACCGACACCTTTGCCCAATTTAAACTAAAAGTGAAAAAGGGTAGGGCTAAGTTGGTTTAGATGGGGAGCTACTTCTACTGCACAGTACCATACATTAGCTCAATCATTTGCACTACATCGCGTCCTTCTTCTGCGGTGGTCATTATGGGCATGTTGTGATTTAATACGTCTATCACATTTTGTATTACTTTATCATGGTTGCTCATAGAGCCTTGATAAATGCCGTAATCGTTGGCTTTGGCATTAATATTTATATCGGGCAATACCTTCCCTTCTATGTGCTGATATTCTATGGTGTTCAAGTATTGCCCACCTATTTTTAAAGTTCCTTTTTCCGCAATAATCGTTATAGAACCCTCCATATTTTTTTGATAGGTGCATGTAGTAAAGTTAAAATTAACTAAGGCACCATTTTGGGCAGTCATGGTAAATGTACCCGTATCCTCCAATTCTGTGTTATGCAAATGCGCATAATTATTAATTTTTCCTACAGAAGATGCTATTCCTCCGTTTAGGTAATACAATATGTCTATAAAATGGCTGAATTGCGTAAATAAGCATCCCCCGTCTTCTGCTTTTTTGCCTCGCCAGTTGCTTTGTTTATAATAGTTGTCTCCTCTGTTCCAAAAGCAATTTACCTGTATAAAATACACTTTACCTAATGCCCCGCTGTCAATAAGCTGCTTTGCCTGCTGTACGGGTGGGTTATATCGGTTTTGCTTAACTGCAAATATTAGCTTTGGGGTTGCCTTGCTTGCGTCTATCATTCGGTTGCAAGAGGCAGTACTAATAGCCATTGGCTTTTCTACCACTGCGTGTAGCCCGGCTTGCAGGGTTTGTATGGTGTGGACTTCATGCAGGTAGTTAGGCGTGCAAACGCAAACTACGTCTAAATCGGAGGCATGCTCGCTAAGCAAACTTTCCATAGAAGGGGCGTATATAACACCGGCAGGTATCTTAGCTTCAACATGGGGGTTATTGTCTGCAATGGCAACTAAGCGGGCTTCCCGGTGCTGCATAATATGCTGTGCATGTCTGCTGCCAATATTGCCATAGCCCACAATGGCAAAGCGAATAGTAGGAGTCAATGATTGATTAATTATTATAAATACAAAATAAAAATTAGGCTTTATGGATAAGCCATACGATATTCATAAAACGTACCGTTTTTTAAGCCATACCATATAAACTGCGATGCAGTAAGATAGCACTGGTCGCCATAAATGCGGTTTAGGTCTTTTATTTCTTCATAAACAGTGTTATTAATGTCTAACATATACTTGCCGTTACCTAAATACACAATAACATAAAAGCCATGTTCATT
>RGMU01000427.1 GCA_010021705.1 Chitinophagia bacterium
ACTGAGTCACATCACCGCAGCGCGACACGAAGTGGCGCGTTGTGGTGAATGGTTACTAAAGTTAAAGATGCAGGTTATGCAATAGGTATATTCCATTTAACATTCAGCAATAAGCCATTTTGCTCTGGTATATTGGAGATATTTCCAGTTGATGTATTAGAATTAATGGTATAAACAGTAGAGCCGTCAAAAATACCTTGGTAAGTTACAAAAACAGATGCATGTTCGGAAATTGTGTAACCAAGACCTGCTTGCACCTCAAATGCAACTTGCGACAAATCATTAAATGTAGTTCTATCATTAATCTGCATACGGCGATATGCAATACCTAGTTTAACTGGAACAAAACAAGATGGCATTACATTTGCGTGTAAATCTGTAGTAGCTAAAAAGTCCAACAGCGTCTTGATATTGATTTGTGGGAGAATTCCACCTATATCATTCAATGCAGTTTGCGAAAGGTTAGCTCGCATCGTGTTACCATTTTGAACTCCTATTTCCAAACCAATAGGAAGTGATTTAATTTGAAATAGTTCGCGTCCAATTGCAAAACGACCTATAGTGGTTTGCCCATCACCAATAGCTGCTTGTGATCCTGAGTTGGCTGAATAGTCACCATTATAGCCATCGCTATACCATGTGTAACCTATTCCACCAGTCACGAACCAAGATGCATTCTTATGAACTATAGGGCCGGTATCGCCAGCACATATTGTTTCAGAAAATAAAGCAATAAAACTAAGAACAAGCGCCAAATTTTCATATTTATCCATAATATATTGTAATTTTATTCCTTAATACAATTATCATATCACTTAACTCTTACGTATTTCAATTGACCTCTTGCTAAACCCGCATCTTTAACTTTATTGCTACGTTATAAATGTTTCTGCGGTGCTCATTTACTACTTGTAAACACCGCGCCTCGAAACATTTATGCCTTTCACTAAAGCTAAATCTACAGGTTTTGCAAGAGCTCTAATAATTATTAACCTGAGTTAGATGAAAAATTATCGTATTATTCATCAGGTTTTCTTGGTATTTATAAAAGCACTTTGTGTTCCTGTCATCCCAGCTAAGGCTCTGAGGAATCCTGGCATTTTTTAGATCACTAAGTATTGTTAATCTTGTAATGACGCCGCGCAAACGTATCTAAACGTTCCGCGCATAAACGGCGTTGTTGCAGATTTCTCGCCATGATCCCCTCTCCACCGCGCGTAGCGTGGGGGAGAGGGTTAGGGTGAGGTGGTTTTAAACCACAAACATGAATTAACGGTATAAACTTCGATTCGCCAAAAAAGGAGTTTTACCAATGACTAAG
>RGMU01000428.1 GCA_010021705.1 Chitinophagia bacterium
ATGTATGACGCTTGGGGCTTTATGCACTACAACGGCTGCCAGTGGTATCCTAAAATATCGGTGTATGACCGTATGCACGGCTGGGATGTTTATCAACACCTGAACAAAGAATTTTACGGCGATTTCGGCTCTTTTGACGTAACGCTCAATTTTGCCTCCAATTATGTGGTAGAAGCCACCGGAGAACTCCAAAACCGTAGCGAAATGCTACCCGATACGCTCCGTAAAAAATTGGACGTTACCAACTTTGCCAAAAAGCCCTGGAACGAGCCACCTTCCACCATCACGCCTTATACGCAAGGAGAACGTAAGTCATGGCACTTTGCTGCCCTTAATGTGCATGATTTTGCCTTTACTGCCGACCCTTCTTTCCGCATCAGCACTTCTTACTATGACGGCATAGAGTGCGTAGGCATAGTGCAAGAGCCTCACGCATCGGGCTGGCAAAATTCATCGGAATATGTAGCCACTATTATCAAAACATTTTCTAACACTATCGGCAGGTATTGCTATCCTAAAATAGTAGCCGCAGATGCTGAAGACGGCATGGAATACCCCATGATAACGCTTGATGGTGGTAGCAACCCCGGCTATCATGGGCTTTTGGTACATGAAATAGGGCATAATTGGTTTTACGGGCAGGTAGGTAGCAATGAAACTTATCGCGCTGCTATGGATGAGGGTTTTACGCAATACCTTACTTCGCTGGGCATGAGGTTGATAGACGGCGATACCATTAAATCACCTAAAGTTAAAAACCCGCTTAAACGCTTACAATATGAAAACAGCTACATCATGGACAGAAACGTACATAACAGCTATACGTTAAGTGCCCTTCGCCAAAATGAGGTGTCTATCAATACCCATTCAGATGACTTTCACAATGCCCTTAACCATGGTGGAGGCTATGGGGCGGTGTATTACAAAACAGCTACCATGCTGTATAATTTAGAATATGTTTTAGGCGATACATTATTTAAAAATGCGTTGCACCACTATTTTGAACAATGGAAATTTGCTCATCCTTATTTTGAAGACTTTAGAGCAAGCATTATTCAATATACCCATGCCGACCTTGACTGGTTTTTTGACCAATGGTTTGAAACCACAAAAACCATAGATTACAGCATTGGGCACATAAAGCGCATAAAAGGTACAGATAGCTTTGCCATTACGCTAAAGCGCAAATCAGATATGCAAATGCCTATAGACCTAAGTGTTTGGGATAAAGCAGGTGTTAAACATAACTACTACATACCTAACACATGGTTTGAAAAGCAAACAGACGCTACTAAGCTACACAAATGGTATGGCTGGGGGC
>RGMU01000429.1 GCA_010021705.1 Chitinophagia bacterium
GCAAAGCCTAGCTCCTCGGCCAAGACTGCAAATAAAAAGTCTGTGTGTGCTTCTGGTAAATAAAATAACTTCTGAACACTATCCCCCAAACCCATACCAAACCAACCACCACGACCAAAGGCAATCAATGCCTGGGTTAACTGGTAACCGCTTTTAAACTGATCTGCCCATGGATTTAAAAATGCAGTTAATCGTGCAACTCGATAAGGCGAAGCCACAGCAATTGCCGCCATAGCAACGGCAACCAATGCAATAATAACAATGTAATAACGCCATTGAACACCCGATAAAAAAAGCATCATCATGACAGTGGACACAATCACTACCGTTGCCCCAAAATCAGGCTCTAACAACAAAAGACCGGCAATCAAAGCCAAGACAACCAAGGGTTTGATAAAGGCCATAATCTGTTGATTTTTTCGAGTAGCTTGACGAACCAAATAGCCTGCCATGTAAACAATCACCAATAATTTGGCTAATTCAGACACCTGTATCCCAATAAATCCAAGAGATAACCAACGCCTGGAGCCATTGACCATTTTTCCGATGCCTGGAATTAAAACCAAAACCATACACAATAAACAAATCCCCAATAAGGCAACACTGTGTTGTTGCCACTTATTGGTGTCGGTTCGAAGCACCACCATAGCCAAAAAAAATCCTAAAAATAAGTAAGCAATTTGTCTAACCAAAAAGTAAAAAGGCTGATGATAATACTTGGTGGCCACCATCACCGAACTCGATGAGACCATCATCAATCCCACCAAAATTAAACTTAAGATAGCCGCCACAAATATCTTGTCATACATGCTATATGAGGCGGTTGATACTTTTTTTTGAAGGGTATTATTTGTACTCATCATTTTAGACCTTTGACCAAATCGACAAATTGTTGACCTCTATCTTCATAATTTTTAAACATATCTAAGCTGGCACATGCTGGTGATAGTAAAACAATATCACCAGCATGCGCATAATCTCTAGCAAACATAACTGCCTCAGCCAAATTTTTAGCGTGCTGCATCGAAATAACGCCTGCCCATTGCTGTTCCAAAAGATGAGCATCCTGCCCAATGAGAATCACATGACGCACATACTTTTCAAGAAGTGGGCGCATGGGTGTAAAATCAGCTCCTTTTCCTTGACCTCCGGCAATCAAAATAATTTTGCCATCAGAAAGTGTTGGTCCTAGACCCTCAATCGCTGCATAAGTCGCACCTAAGTTTGTACCCTTGGAGTCATTGATAAAAGTAACCCCTTTATCATGAGCGACCCACTGAGTACGATGGGCTAAGCCCTCAAATTCTTTTAATACAGAAAC
>RGMU01000430.1 GCA_010021705.1 Chitinophagia bacterium
CTGATATCCACAACCTGAAGGAAGTGGTTTTAAGGTGCATTTGATAAAAAACTATTTATCTGGTTTTTTTGGTTTTGGCGCCAGCAAAAAAAGGTACTGCGATTAAAACAATGAGAAAACCCACCATCATTTCTAAAGATAGATTTTTAGCAGTGGCTGGAATTTGACTTGGCGAGAGAAAACCAATCAAAAATCCAAATAAAGAACTGCCAAAACCGGTTCCTGCAATGACCCACATGCCAATTTTTCCACCTGGAACATGATATACACGTGGTTTATCGGCTTCGGTTAAGCGTAGTTTAATAAATGCCGCAAACATAATCATATAAACAATTAATGCCAATTGTGCCGAAATATCACTGAGCCACCAATAAGCTGCATTCATTGAGGGAAAATAAACAAATGCAAAGCTTAAGACTGAAAATACCATGGCTTGAATCACTAACATTCGATAGGGTGCCTGATAACGATTTATTTTGTAAATGGCATGGGGCATTTCAGATTGATGAGCAGCGACCATCAAACCTTTGACAGGACCAATCATCCAAGTAGAAACAGAACTTAGTCCCCCAATAATGATAAGACTTGCTATCATGGAAGTCATCCATTCTAAGTGATACGCTTTAAAAAATAAGTCATAGGCATGCACAAGACCCGTGACCAAATTCAGTTTGTGCAAGGGAACAACCACCAGAATAGATAAGGACGATAAAACCAGACTGGCCATAATCATAACAGCAGACCAAGCAATGGCTTTGGGATAATCTTTCTTGGGATTTTCGACATCACCTGCATGTACAGCAGACATTTCAATACCAATTAAACCAAATAAGACCACAATAAACATTGAAAAAGGATTAAGACTATCAAAATCGGGTAACATGGGGGCATGAAAGTCATTCACGGGTGCATGACCTTGCAATAACCAAATGGCCGCCATTACAATAATACCTAGCATGGGCAGTAAAGTGCCTAATATTGCGCCAATGGTACTAATGATACTGGCAACCCTTAAGCCTAGACAATTGAGTCCTGTAAATAACCAGAATAAGGAAATAATCGTGGTGGTTAAAAATAACTTATTATGCGTTAAATGCGGGTTAATCAAATAAGCAAATGTTGAGGCAATAAATAATAAAATGGTTGGAAACCAAATGAGATTATAGAAACATTGTAACCATATGCTTGCAAAACCTATTCTTTGACCAAAGGCTTCTTTAATCCAAATATAAAGTCCACCATTGCGTGGGTAGGTTGTTGCAAGTTCTGCAGCTACCAAGGCCACGGGTATAAAAAAAGCAAGTGCTGCAAATGCATAAA
>RGMU01000044.1 GCA_010021705.1 Chitinophagia bacterium
AGCATATTGCCCCTATTGCAGAAGCAGCAAGGGTAAGTACAATAGCCAAAAACCATATTGAACCTAACATTTGCCTGCCTTTTTCTTGGGCTAAGCCGGCATAAAATTTTACGGTTGCGGTGCTTAAAAAGCCATTTCTTACCGCGTCTGCCATGCTGATAATGCTCATAAATACAAACCACTTTCCGGCATCGCTCTTTGACAAATAGTGGAAAATACAATAAGTGGTAAGTATGCCAAAAAATGCAACAATAGCGTTGCCCACAAGCGATAGAAAATGCTTATTTTGGAGCTTAGAAATTACGTTGTTAAAAAACGACACTTACAACTTTTAATATACATGGGCAAATCTACTATGAATATTGCATAAATTACAGATAACTACCCGTAAACCAATGTTTTAATTTATAGATGATACTTGTGGCAGTTATGCCCATAAAAAAGGAAAAGAGTAGTATGTAAACAAAAATTAAATTCAAAAAGTGAACATCAGGGTAAAAACCCGTAATCACTATCACGGCTGCCAAAACAGCAATGAGCAACACATACAACCAATACAAGGCTTTGCGGGGAATTGCTAAGTTAGTGGGGTGGGAGGGTAGCTTATGAATGACGTAAAGCACTACCAATAGCCCCAATAGAGAATTGGAGTATTGCAGCAATATGTACACCCGGTGCCCCATAAAAGAATATTCCGATTTCCAAGAGTCAGGGTGGTGGATATTAAGGTGTGTAAAAGCATCCCACATTAAGTGAGACGCAATGCCTATAAGGGTTGAATAGGTTATTTTAACGATATTGCGGAAAAAATGCTCAATAAAATTAAACTGCTTTACATACCTGAATTTTTGAGAAAAGTATCCGGGTAAAAAATCTATCAACACATCTCTTAATAAAACGTGAAACAGGAACATTAAAAATAGGGCTAAAGGCATATCAAACCACAGCATACCCCACCATGTGTGGCTATATACTTTATATTGCCGTACCCATAGCACACTTTCAAAATCAGGAGCCATGCTACCAACAATAAGCCCCGTAGCCGAAAAGTACTTTCTGCCTTTGTGAAGCAAAGGTAAAACAATGGCTGGGTGTGAAAAGGTGAACGGCATATTAACTGTTGCTGCAATATTAAGGCATGAACCATTTAAGAAAAGTATAAAAAAGTTTGGAGCGAAGAAATAGATAGTATCTGAGGTAAAAAATTATGTGTGCCAATGCCCAAAAATTGTATTACTTTGGCGCAAAAAAATAATATGAAAGCCATAATACCGGTAGCAGGGGCGGGCACAAAGCTACGCCCACTTACTTACACCCAACCTAAAGCACTAATACCCATTGCAGGTAAAACTATTTTGGGCGTAATAGTTGACCAGCTATTAGATGCGGGCATCTATGAATTTATATTTGTTATTGGGTATTTGGGCGAGAAAATACAGCGTTACATAGAAAAAACGTATCCGGGTTTGCATTGTACATTCGTTACCCAGTCTGACCGCAGGGGAACCGGTCATGCCATATCGCTTACCAAAGATATTGTGAATAACGATGAGGTGCTGATAGTGTTGGGCGATACAGTATGTGATTATAATGTTAAAGATATAATATCTCGCCCTCATTCCCAGATAGGGGTTAGAAAAGTAGATGACCCCCGTAGCTTTGGGGTGGCAGAACTTAACGACAAAGACGGCGTTGTGAGAATGGTAGAAAAGCCATTAATACCCAAGTCTAATATGGCAATGGTGGGCATTTATTACATCAAAGAAACAGAAGTAATGTACAAAGCATTGGACAACCATTTAAGGCACGCTGTGGACGAAAAGGGCGAATATCAGTTTACTACCGCACTGCAACACATGGTGGAAGATGGCGTTACGCTCCAAGCATTCAGGGTGAATAATTGGTTTGACTGCGGAAAAAAGGAAACTTTGCTTAGTACCAATGCCATTTTGCTAAAGCAAATGGAAGAAGACCAATCGCTTAAAAAAGAGCAAAAATTTGTTAATACGGTTATTATCCACCCTGTGAATATTGCAGAAGGTAGCCAAATAAAAAACTCAATTATTGGACCCAATGTTACCATAGGAGAGCATACAAAAGTAGAGTCCACCATCGTGGCAAACTCTATTATTGGCTCTTATGCCGAGCTACACCATGTAGTGCTTAATTTAAGCATAATAGGGAACGATGCCTATATAAGGGGATTAAGCCAGAGCCTGAACATTGGCGACAATACAGAGATAGACCTCGCATAGTTGCCCGTCAATTTGCCTATTCGTAACCAACTGTAATGGCTTCTTTATATATTTTTTTTACTAATCCTTGCAGTACGCTACCTGGTCCTAATTCTGTAAAGTGCGTTGCGCCGTTAGCCACCATGTTTTGAATGGTTTGCGTCCATTTAACGGAAGAGGTCATTTGGGCTTTAAGGTTAGCTTTTAATAGGTTAGCGTCTGTGTGCCCGTTTGCGTCCACGTTTTGGTAAACGGGGAAGGCGGCATTGTTAAAAGTAATGGCATCTATGGCGGTGGCTAAGGCTTGCTTGGCAGGCTCCATTAGCGGGCTGTGAAATGCACCTCCTACCGGTAATGGCATGGCACGCTTTGCTCCTGCTGCTTTCAGTTGTTCGCAGGCTAAGGCTATACCCGCATTAGAGCCGCTGATAACAAGCTGACCGGGACAGTTGTAATTGGCAGCCACCACCACCTCATGTTTTATTTCGCTTATAATGGCTATCACCTTATCGTCATCCATGCCCATTACTACAGCCATGCCTGATGGATTTTGTTCGCAAGCTGCTTGCATGGCATTGGCACGCGCAGCCACCAACCTAAGCCCGTCTTCAAACGAAAACACTCCCGCAGCCGTTAATGCCGACAATTCGCCCAAAGAGTGCCCTGCTGCCATTGCGGGAGCGGGTAGGGTAGTTTTATGGGCTTCATAGCAAGCCAAAGAATGTATGTAAATAGCCGGCTGTGTAATGGCTGTTTGTTTCAGTTCCGCTTCAGTTCCGTTAAACATTACATCAGTAATCCTAAAGCCTAATAGGTTATTGGCTTGCTCCATAAGGGCTTGCGCAATGGGATGACTGTCGTATAGCTTCTTACCCATGCCGGTAAATTGGGCACCCTGCCCCGGAAATAAATAAACTTGCTGCATTAAATTTGTGTTACTTAAATAAAATTGGGTAGCGAAGATAATAGCATTTGAGCTACTTTTTCTACATATTTACCCACATTGGTTGCAGATTTGTAATGAAAAGCATTGAATTGTATGCTAAAACATCTATTTTTGCAAAATTAAATGTTGTATTGACTGAAAAATGTGCCTGAATGGCATATCTAAAGTTAATGCGAAATTTTTTTTGATACCCAACCAATGGAGGGTATTAATATGTACTAATTATTGTATAATTTTGGCAAAAATTTGAATAGGTAATATATGCTATCTCACATCCTCTCCACCTTTAAGAAACTTACTTTTGTTTTGCTTTTATTGCTATGTAGCATACAAGCTAATGCAAGCCATGTAGTAGGCGCAGATATTTACTACACCTACGTATCCGGGTTAACCTACAAAATTACAGTGGTGCTGTACGGAGACTGCGGACCTGCCAGTGCTGCGGTATTTAGCACCTTGCCAAGCGGCAGACCGGTTGTTTGTGTACTTGCAGGTTCTACATCAGTTACAACCCTTAATCTTAATATAGAAAACCCTTCAGCCGGTGTAGAAATTACGCCTGTATGTGCCGCAGACTCTGCGCACACCCAGTGCACTAACACCAGCTATTCTATACCGGGCATCAAGCGTTTCGTTTACTCCATCAACTATACGCTACCTTATACAGCCCCTAACTGGAAATTTTTATTTAAGGGAGCTTACGGCTCTGCGTCAGCCGGTAGAGCAGCAGCTATTACAAACATTACCGGCTCTTCCACCATTGAAATAGCCGCTACATTAAACAATATTGGCAGGGTTAATTCCAGCCCTCGTTTAACCATTGTTCCAGTTCCTTTCTTTTGCTTAAACAACCCTGATTCTTACAACCCCGGTGCTGTTGATGCCGATGGTGATAGCTTAAACTATACTTTAGTTACAGGTAGAGATGGTGCTACCGGAGGTACATGCACTGTTGGACCCGCTGTTGGTTATACTACCGGCGTTTTGGCTTGGACACCTTCTACTTTTATATCTGCCACTACGCCGCTAAGGGTTACTGCAGGTACATTTAACTTTGATAACAGAACCGGACAAATTAGCTTTTTCCCTAATTTCCCGCAGCGAGCCTTAGTTGTTTATGACATACAAGAATATAGGGGAGATTCTTTAGTTGGAACATGCCAGCGAGAGATGACCTTCTTAGTATTCACCTGCACCACACCTAACCCTACCGGAGGATATACTTCTACTACCGGATTAGGCACTATTGACGACTCCACTACGTACCATATTTGCGCAAATAGAGATAGCTTTAGCGTTACCATATCAGGACGACCGGCAGATACATCGCTTAGACTAACCATTAGAACCACCGGCACACCTCCGGGTTCAACTTTTGTTCTCACCAACGATTCCACTAATCATCCTACGGGTACGCTATATTGGACTTCTTCTGCCATTACTCCGGGTACATACACTTTCTATGTAACATTCACGGATAATAACTGCCCGCTACCCGGTAGATCTACACAAGCCTTCACGGTTTCTGTATTCCCTATTCCTACTTTGGCAGCAACAACCATAAGACCATCATCTTGCCAGGGTCCTGCTATTGTAAATATCAATCCTAACGGAGACGGTAGCCCATGGCGAATAGATTTATTTGACTCGGCTACCGGTGCAATCATAAGGTCTCGTACCGGCATAACGGCTGCTTACAATGACACCATAACGCCGGGTAGAGATTCGCTTGTTATTTATAGCTCATCTTCATTGCTTTGCAACTCAAGGTATGCCATTAACATTACCAGACCTACTTTCCCTACACCTACTGCCACCATTACACATCCAACTTTCTGCGGACAAAATGACGGTACTATTACGCTTGCGGGCTTAAATCCATTTGAAATAGACACTATTCATTATAATATCAATGGCGTGCCACAAACGCCGGTAGTGGCACTCATACCCGCCTCCGGTACTTATGTATTCAGTAACTTGTGCGCCGGTCGTTACGACAATTTTTATATTACTTATGGTATTTGCAGGTCTCGCAATTTAGGACCTTTTGTGTTGAACAATCCTTCATTCCCTGTTGATAGGTTAGAGTTTGTTAACAATCCTACGCAATGCGGTTACTGTGATGGTACAATAAAAATTCATGGTTTGCATCCTTATCAAACAGACTCTGTTTACTTTACCGTTGACGGCTCGCCTCATGCACCTATAGTGGCTTATGTGTATGGCGATAGCACTATTACGCTTGGCGGCTTGTGCGCCGGCAGATATGACAATATAATAGTGCGTACAGTAGGTGCATGTCCGGTAAATCCAAACTCATGTATTTCCCGCCGCTTAGGACCAATGACCTTAGTTGCTCCAACTATTAGTTCTTCATTTGATACTCTTGTAAAGTTAGGTTGCCGTACAGATACGGTTATTTTAACCAACACTTCTTCTCCATCAACCGGGCTGAACTATCGTTGGTATTTTGGAGACGGGTTCACTGATACTTTGCGTAATCCTCGCCACATTTACAACCCGTGGGGCGCAGCGTCTTACACCATTAAGCTATACATTACCAATGCCCGCTGTGTGGATAGTACCATAAAAACAGTGTCATTTACCGATATAGCTCATGCTGCCTTTACTTATGGAGGTAAGGACACGCTTTGCCAAGCTGATACTGCTAAGTTTACCAATGCTTCCACCGGCATAGGCTTATCTTATCTATGGGATTTTGGAGACGGCACAACCTCTAATTTGCTTAGCCCTAAACATATCTACAACAATAAAGGTATTTATACCGTAAAGTTGCATGTAACCGACTATATTCCATGTAGTGATAATTACAATGCTACCATTGTAGTTGACTCTAACTCTGTTGTTTCGCTTGCCGCAACCGATACCGTTTTTTGTAAAGGAGGTGCTTCTACGTTCACCGGCACTTATACCAACATTGGCAATACCGGTGTTATATGGGATTTTGGCGATGGAATGTCTAAAGTAAACGTTAACCCGGTGCAACACGCCTACGATATGACCGGTAATTTAACCGTACAAATGACTGCCAAATACCGTGTTTGCCCTGATAAAACTATTCAAAAATATCTAAGGATATATGACTATCCAACTATCTACTTGGGTAAAGATACGTCATTGTGCCCCGGTAGTGCTCCTTTAGCTGTTGGCGATAATATAAATGCGGGTAATCCTGCTGCGTCATGGGTGTGGAACACCGGAGAGTTTACACCAAGCATTGTAATTACTAAGCCCGGTAACTATGTTGCCAAAGTGTCTATACATGGTTGCGTTTCTGTGGATAGCATCATGGTAGCCAATGACTGCTATATCAGCTTCCCTAACATCTTTACCCCTAATGGTGATGGTGTGAATGATAAGTTCTTCCCACGCCAAATACTTTCTAAAGGTGTGGTTAGCTTTAATATGACCGTTTACAACAGATGGGGTCAATTAATGTACACTGCCAAGCCCGGTGATATGGAAGGCTGGGACGGTACATTTAATGGCGAAATGCAGCAACAAGGCGTATATATCTATATGATAGATGCCACCTTTAAAGATGGGCAGGTGTGGAATAAGAGAGGCAATGTAACGCTAATCAGATAATACCATTAAGCAATTTAACGTTTTTAAAAAAGCACCGCTTGTTTGGCGGTGCTTTTTTATTTTCTTCATATTGTAAAGGTAAAAACAGACAAAATACATTACAAAATGTTAAAATCTTACCTACCTACCGCTGTTTGCGGAGGTTAATCGTCAGTAGACCGGCAGTGGTATCATGTTAAAAATTTTATCATTGGCAGTCTCTGAAGGAGGTGAATCCACCTAAAATAGGGACCATAACGAAGCAAAAAAACATAGATTTGGTTATATAAAAAATGTTTGTTAGTTTTGATACTATTGCTTAATCAACAGTCCGATAATGACATTAAGGGATACTTTTTCAACATATACATTGACAAATGGACAATACCGGCTTCTGGACGAGTTGGAGAAATTCCTGTCTGATAATTCAACTTGTTTTTTATTAAAAGGTTATGCAGGAACAGGAAAAACTTTTATGATGAAAGGACTTACTGATTTTTTGACAGAAACAAAAAGAAGATTTATAATAGCAGCACCGACAGGACGAGCAGCGAAAGTGATTTCGCAAAAAACAGAACATAAAGCATATACTATTCATAAAACGATTTATTCAAGTAAAGACCTAAAAGAGTTCAAAACAAAAGACGGAACGGAGACGTTTAAATTTTTCTACGAAGTTAAGCATAACGAAGACCCTAACAACACAATCTATATCATTGATGAAGCTTCTATGCTTTCCGATGTATATTCGGAGGGTGAATTTTTTAGATTTGGCTCGGGGCACCTACTCAAGGACATGTTAGAGTATATCAACTTTGACAATAACGTACACAATAAGAAAATAATATTTATCGGAGATGATGCACAGTTACCACCTGTAAATATGAATTCTTCACCTGCACTTGATGGGAAATATTTGCAAGAAAACTACAATCTTGTCTCAAGTGAATATGAACTTACAGAAGTTGTAAGGCAAAAAGCAGAAAGCGGAATATTGAAGAATGCAACCCAATTACGGCAATCATTAAAAGCAAACATTTACAATCAACTTGACATTGAAACTAACTTAAAAGACATCTACAAAACAAAACATGAAGAATTGTTATCAAAGTATCTTGAAGCGTGCAATAATACTATTTGTGATGAAACAATAATAGTAGCGCATTCCAACTCATCTGTAAAGGAGTATAACGATTTTATAAGAAATTATTTTTTTCCAAACAACAATATGATAGCTGTTGGAGATAAAATAATTTTAGTTGCCAATAATTACAATCTTCCACAAATGCAACTTTTAAATGGCGATTTTGGAATTGTAAAAGAAGTGTGTCCAAAAAATGAATGCAGAACGATTAAATTAAAACGTAAAATCAGAAAAAACGAAGTAACCGATATATATATACCTCTAACTTTTCGGGATGTTACAATTACATTTACTGATGAAGAATTTAAAAAACACAATATATCGTGTAAGATAATAGAAAACCTCTTATATTCTGGGTTCAGAGATTTAAGTTCGGATGAATCGAAAGCGATTTATATAGATTTCAAAATCCGACACAAAAATCTCAAAGCGGGAACAAAAGAATTTAAAGAAGCTATACGAAGTGATGTTTATTTTAATGCTTTACGCATAAAATTTGGCTATGCTATTACTTGCCACAAAGCACAGGGCGGAGAATGGGCAAATACTTTTTTGGATTGCAAAACTTCAATGAGTTACTTAAATCCAAACTATTTCCGTTGGTTATACACAGGAATTACAAGGGCAAAAGAAAATCTTTATACGCTTGATGAGCCACATTTTACTATTGGGAGTAATTTACAACCGCCTAAAATTGAGAACATTAAACCTCGGGAAGATATTATTACCTTAAATGCAGAGATTTCAGAAATAGAATTGCCATTTGATTTTTCAAATCAACCCGCTATTGTAAAGCATATTTATCTCGCAATTCGTGAATATCTGAAAGATGAAAATATAAATATCAAGGACTTTTACAGCTCAAATTATTTGGAACATTACACATTTTCACAAGAAAATTCAGTGGCTGTTTTCAAAATCCATTACAACGGACAAGACAAAATCACAACGATACAAAAACCTGCAAAAACAACAGAATTGGCGGAGAATATCTATTCTAAACTTGTCAAGCTTCAAAATAAAATAATCATCACTGCAGAACCTGAAATAATTGAACCTGAATTTAAGTTTGAACAACCATTTTTACGAGAGCATTACGAGTTAAGAAAAACGCAAGTAATGAAGAAAAACATTAGCATTGTAAAAATTGAGAGTTACAATTATCAAGAAGTATATACATTCCAACGTAATAGCTTGAAAGCGGTATATCGGTTTTATTACGATGGAAAATACAGATTTACAGGAATTTATATTGACGAAAAAAAGACAACAGGATTATTTGAAGAAATTAACGAACTTCTTAATAACAAGTAAGCGTATGACTTTGTATGATTTTAGCCAGTCTATTAAAACTCTAAATAAGGAAAAGAAATTTTCGGAGGCATTACAGTTCTTTAATAACAATAGACGCGAATGGAAACCTGAACAAATTGGCTCAAACAACTATGTTGTTTATGAGGTTATTAGCTCTCTAATAGAAATGAATTATTACGAAGCAGTCTTTAAATTTATATATCAATATCAAGTTAAGTTAGATCCGAAGAACTTTAGTTTTCTTTTGAAGAAGCTCAAAGACAAACCTTCCGTTAATTGGGATGTTGTAAACAGGTTTTGTGATTTAGTTTCTGTTGATAGTCTTGATATAGAATGTAAAACAATAGAAGTTACAAGAAAAGGGGAAAAGAAATCTGAGGAGCAAGCATCTGACAAGGAAAACTGGTATGCTGTTAAAACAAAGGCTTTGTTTGAGACACAACAATATCAGGAATGCTTTGTGGTTTCAAAAAAGGCACTTGAAACCTTTGATAAATTTCATTACTTAAACGATATCTGGTTTGCAAGAAGGGTTGCTTTGTCTAGAAAAAAATTAGGAAATAAAAAAGAAGCACTAAATGAAT
>RGMU01000431.1 GCA_010021705.1 Chitinophagia bacterium
GGCTAATGATTCAAAGCACTATGTATTGGCATTTTTATCCCGCTCTTACCATGAAAGCATTAAAAGTAAGGGAGCTTCTGCCTTAGTATATTTTCATGTAGAAAAGAACGGAAAATTAGCTAAAGAGCCTACCCCTGCCACGCCTATGGTGTTTTATAGCCGTCCCAAAGGCGACTATTTGGGCAACGATACCGCCAATGTGCTTTTGGATTTTTATGTGTGGAATACCACCCTGCAAGCAGGAGAGTGTGCTGTGAAGGCTACAATAGAAAACACTACCCGTAGTGCCATAATGGATACTGTGCTACGTAAATGGCAACCTACAATTATCCACAATTTAGGTAGCGGTAAATGCAAGGTTACCTTAAACCTGATAGACAAAGACGGCAAAGCAATGGAAGGCACGCAAACCAAAGTTAGCCGTGAATTTAACTTAGTAGCCCAAGAGCCGGTTGCCCATTAATTATTACTATACTAACCGTTATGCCTCGTTACACACCGGAACAGCTTACCAAAATTATAGGCTATTTAACCGTAGCTGCGCTCTGCCTTGCGGGAGCTATTTATGTATTAAGCGGCGGGAAGTTTTTTTAGCAGAGGTGAGTATGGTATGAAGTAGATTTGTGATAACCTTATAGGTTTGCGAACAAATAACCCCTAAAAAAAGGATACTTCAACTATTCTTAATAGAAAAATATTTACTTTTGCAGGCATAAAAAATTATTATTCTGCGTGGGCATTAGCTGGTGGAAAGTAGCTGGGATATTGTTGGTGGGATACACATTGATAGGTGGGTTATTAATGCCCGTACCGCGGATGGATATATTGAACGAAACCATCCGTAACCTATACTTCCATGTGCCTATGTGGTTTACCATGATTGCGCTGTTTACGGTGGGTGCGGTATATAGTATAATGTATTTAACCTCCGGCAACATGGAGCATGACATTAAGGCAGTATCCTTTACCAATGTGGGCATTATGTTCAGCATTTTAGGCATGTTAACCGGTATGGAATGGGCACAATATACATGGGGTGCTCCGTGGAGCGATGACGTTAAGCAGCGCGATACCGCAATATGTATGCTCATGTATTTTGCCTACACCGTATTGCGCGGGGGTATGAAAGATGAAGAAAAAAGAGCACGCCAAGAGGCGGCCGCCCTTGCTTTAGCCGATGAGGCGAGAGAAAGAGAAGAGCAAGAACTGATTCAGAAAAATATGCTAACAAAAGCGGAACGCAGACGATTGGTGGGAAATGCACCTTTGATGAATGATATGAGACATGACGCGATGATGTCTGACGAGCGGATGGCCCAT
>RGMU01000432.1 GCA_010021705.1 Chitinophagia bacterium
TACCGTATCTTATTGGCTCGCTTTTGGAGCTATCGGTATGAGTCTGGGAAGCTTAGCAATACTAGCGCTTACCAGTAGATTAAGAAACGAAGACCGTCACCACGGCTATGTGGCATTGGCCATTACCCTAGTAGCAGCCACTTCATATTTTGCCATGTGGCAAAATGTTGGAAACATTACAGTAAATGGCAATACTCTGCAATTAGCCCGCTACATTGACTGGGTTATTACCACGCCGTTGCTACTATTTAGCTTGTTAGCAGTTGGGCTACCTAGCATAAAAAGCTCAAAGAGCGCCTGGACAACAGGTGGACTATTGGTAGCTTTAATAGGCCTAGACATTTTCATGATAGTCACCGGTCTAATTGCCAGCGTTGTAAGTACCGAAAATAGCATGCCTTGGTATGTATTTAGCTGTTTGGCCTTGATAGTAATAACCTTGCTACTCTTTAATACGGTCTACAAGCTATCGCAAAAACTACTTAAGCCTTCGGCTTCCAAGCTATACATTAATCTAACAGTCTTCCTGACAATAATTTGGGTAATCTATCCGATTGTATGGATACTTGGCGATACTGGCACAGCCACTATATCAACAGTTAGCGAAAATATGGCCTACGCCATACTCGACCTAACCGCCAAAGTTGGTTTTGGACTACTACTGATTGCTGGTCTTATGGATCTATCGGCTAAAATCAAACCTAAAAAAGACGTTTCTACTATAGACGCTTCTGCTAAGTAAACACTCAGCAACTATTTAAACCCCGCTCCAACCAAGCGGGGTTTTTAATTGCCAAAAACCTATTTGTATACTACTGTTTTATTAGTAGCTACTAGAGGTAATTTCATGACACCACGAGAGAAAATTCATAAGGCCTTCGAAAAATACCCTAAAAGATCATATCCTAAAGGGCAAATATTTATATTCCCCGACGAAACCCCAAACCACCTAATGTATATAGTGAAAGGCAGGGTTAGATCTTATGATGTGTCATACAGGGGTAGTGAAATAATTGTATATGTCTTTAAACCCCCAGCTTTTTTCCCTTTATCCATTGCCCTCAACGATTTTAAGAACCGCTATTTTTATAAGGCAGAAGTTGATAGCGAAGTACACATCATACCAATCGATGAAGCCCTAAAATTCATCAAAGACAATCCAGATGTTATGTATGAACTTCTATGTAGTGTATATAGAGGTGTAGAAGTAATGCTAGCTAGAAATGTGCAACTTATGTCAGGCTCGGCCAGTAGTATTTTACTTTTTGAGCTATAACGCTTTCTTCAAATGATAGCTGCTGTGTTTGTGGATGTTCCAGC
>RGMU01000433.1 GCA_010021705.1 Chitinophagia bacterium
GGAGGGCAAGTGTATATTATACTATTCTTATAAGGACGTTCAAAAGTTGGAGCACCTTATGCGCGACAAGCCACTTAGCGAGCGCGAAATGGGGGCGCAACTTATATCAGAAACACTTGCTTATGTGGAAAGCGGTGTGTGTAGGCGCAAATTGTTGCTACACTATTTTGGTGAGGAATACAAAGAAGAAAATTGTCAAAACTGTGATAACTGCAAGCACCCTAAAGAAAAATTGGACGTTAAGGATAGTGTAAAAATTACCCTAAATGCTATCATGGAATTAGATGAGCGGTTTGGCATAGACTATGTAGTGAATATCATAATGGGTTTATCTAATCCGCAAATTTTGACATTTAGGCATGAGAAGCTAAAGTCGTTTGGTGCAGGCGTGGTTATGAAAATGGATGTCAATTTTTGGCAATCTCTTATCCGCCAAATGATATTGGAAGGCATGATAAGAAAAGACATTGAGGAATATGGTTTATTAAAAATTACGGATAAAGGTCGTCAGTTTTTGCAAAAGCCTTATAGCATAAAAGTAGTTCTTAATCACAAATATGATGATGCCTACGGTGATGACGATGACGTTGTTAATGGTATCGGTGGACCATCAGCTACCGACCCTGAATTGTTTGAAATGCTGAAAAGCCTTAGAAAACAAATAGCCAAAGAAAAAAACCTGCCTCCATTTGTTATTTTCCTTGAAAACTCGCTTCAGGAAATGGCAACCCACTACCCCACCACATTAGAAGAATTGGAGCGCATTCAGGGTGTAAGCAAAGGCAAAACTATCCGCTATGGCAAAAAATTTGTAGAGCTAATAGCCAAATATGTAGAAGAAAACGAAGTGGAAAAGCCTGACGATTTTGTGATGAAGAGCGTTATCAACAAAAGCGGCATGAAGGTGTTTATTATTCAAAACATAGACAAAAAAATACCGCTTGACACCATAGCCAAAAGTAAGGGGCTTAGCTTGCAAGAGTTGCTTGTGGAAATGGAAACGATAGTAGCAAGCGGCACAAAGCTAAACTTGGACTATTGCATAGGGCAAGAGTTGGACGATGAAGAGCAAGACGAAATTTATGACTGTTTTCGCGCCAGTGCCGATGATGACATAGAAGGCGTGTTTATGGAGTTCAAAGACCGTGATATTAGCATTGAACTATTGAAGATGATTGGAACTGATAGCAGACAACAACAAGCCGGCTCTCTCCAAGAATTTGAGTATGTCAACAGAGCTAGTAAATTGTAATTTTAAATCATTTTATTCAAAGTATGTTGAAAGTATAAAACAACTAAAATTCAAGACTAACTTTCCTA
>RGMU01000434.1 GCA_010021705.1 Chitinophagia bacterium
GTTGTTGGTGTACTTTTTCAGTCTCGGGTCCGCCTACGGACAGGCGCCCGCAACCGTGCAAAGTGTGTGGGGATTGAGCACGACAGGGTTTGCCGAAAGATCGGGCCTCTGGAACTCCAATGGGAACCAAGGTGGGCCTTTTGCCGACCCAGGAGCCACGGGGAGCGCTTTTCCCTTGTATATTTGTAACTACTTTCTGAGTATAATATTATTTCCTTACCTTGTGCAGTTACTGCTTCTGCTGGTGGGAAAAAGCCTACTATCAAAGTTACTACACAGCCAAATAATCCTAGTCCACAGGTAAAGTAATAACCAACTTTGCCTCCAGGAACCGCGAATGGTCTATTGAGCGATGCGTGTTTGTGCTTTAGTTTTATAGCTGCGATAAACATCATTACATACATTAAAATATACAATTCTGTGCTTAAATCAGTAAATAACCAATAAAATGCGTTTACAGATGGTAGGAGTAAAAAGCCACTGCAAAGAATGGTTACTAAAATAGCTTGCAGAATCAAAATGCGAGAGGCAATTCCGTGTTTATTAAGTTTATATAGCCAGTTTGGTAAAAATCCGTTATCTGCGGCAATTAGCAGGCCTTTTGCAGGGGATATTATCCAGTTAATCATGCTCCCTACGCTACCTAACAAAATCATGATAACTAATACAGGCATAAATGACGATAAGTGATAGGCATGCAGAAAATTCGAGAACGCCTGCATAACTCCTTGTACAAGGCTTATTTCATGGCTAGGTAGAACGATTGCTATGGCAAGCGAGCCTAAAATCATTGTAAAAAGAATTAGAATAGTTGAAAAAAACATGGCTCGCGGGAAGTTTCTTTGTGGGCTTTTAACATTGCGTACGTGAACAGCGGCAAGCTCCATACCAAGAAATGATGTCATAATAGCTGTTAAAGATACCCAAGATTGAGTTTTGTGCCAGTTAGGTAGTATGTCTGCGAAGTCAATTTTAATTGCACTAGGATTGCCTTGTATTATCCAAATTATAGCTAAAACAATTATTAATCCGATTGGTAATATCATACCAACTATTGCGCAAAAGCTTGCAAATCTTGCTGAAGACTTCAGGCCAGATAACCCTAGAAGTGTCAATGACCAGAAAACGATCAAGATTACACTTACAAGGTATAGTTTATTTTGAGCAAGCTCGGGATTTATTAAATACGCGAGAGTCCCAGCTATAAAAGACAGTATGGTTGGATACCAGGCCATGGTATTTATCCATTGCAGCCATACAGTAAAAAATGCCATGTTTTTGCCGTAGGCGTGTTTTACCCAGCTGTAAATGCCGCCCTC
>RGMU01000435.1 GCA_010021705.1 Chitinophagia bacterium
AAAATGCACGTTGAAGCGCAAAAAGTCTATGAGTTCGCAGGCACTGTCTATTTCGGCTTGATAGGCGTTTTTGCTTTGTCCGAGCATGGTGGCAGCGTTCATGCGAAAGCGGTATTTGTGGGCAAGGAGGTCGGCAGCTTTTAAGAAAATGGTGGCGCGGTGTTCCCAAGGCATATCAGCCCATTGTTGGCGGGCTGCAAGGGCGGCATCTATGGCTTGTTGTACGTGGCTTGCATCTGCAATGGAGTAAGTGCCTAAGAGGTGGTTTCGCTCATGCGGGGGGCGGATTTCAGCCGTATTGTTAGCGTGCACCTGCTCTCCATTGATATACATAGGTATGTTGCGAACCGTGCTCTTTAGTTCCTTAATGGCGGCGTGCAAAGCCACAGCTTCGGGGCTAAAAGGTGCATAGTTTCGTACCGGTTCATTTTGGGGTTCGGGGAAAAAAAAGTGAGCATTATTCATAAATATAGCCTTAAATGCGTTTTTTTATTAAAAACAAATAATAACAGTAAATTAAGGGGCGAAGGTAAACCAATAAATGGAAAAAAATACGTACTATTGGGTTACTTTTGTTGAATATGCGTATTAACCCATTGGAAAGGAATATAGACAATGAAGCATCTTTGCTGGCTGCATTTGCAAAAGGCAATCATGAAGCTGCTTCCAAGGTGTTTGCCCAAAACTATAAAATAGTGAAGGGTTGGTTGCTGAAGGCGGGTTGCAATGAACATGATGCAGAAGACCTATTTCAAGAGAGCTTGATGGTGCTATACGGCAAGGCGCAAAATGCAGAATTTATGCTGCAATGCAGTATCAACACTTATTTGATGTCGGTTTGTAAGCATTTGTGGTTTAAGAAAGCCAACAAAAGTAAAACAAATCCCATTATAGCAGACGCAGACGAGCACCATTCGGACAGTATGCAAATGCAATATAGTATCCACGTTGCAGAGCATGAAGAACGCGAGTTGCACTATAAAAAATTGGAACAGGCGTTAGATGCGTTAGGTGAGCCTTGCAAAAAGCTAATAAAAGCCTATTACCACCATGACATGAGTATGCAGCAAATAGCGTCAGCTTTTGGCTATACGAGTGCCGATAATGCCAAAACACAAAAGTATAAATGCCTTACGCGCTTGAAAAAACTATTTTATAACCATGACAAATAAAAGAAAATAGATATATGTTAAATAACTATTGGGAATGGGCGGAAAAATGGGTTGACAATAGCCTAACGCCTTCTCAAAAAGAAGAATTAAATTACCGGCTGGCAAATGAGCCTGATTTTGCGCGGTCATTTCAAGAGCATGTAGAGC
>RGMU01000436.1 GCA_010021705.1 Chitinophagia bacterium
TGTGAATATTGTGAAAAAATATTGATAAAAAATTAATGTAGGGGCTGAAAATTTTCAGCCCTTACGCTTGTCATAGTCATCATAATCTTCACAAAAATCACAGTTCAGACAAAAGTATAGGAGCTGCCCAAAACGGTAGCCCTGTTTTTTCCTTTTCCCAAAAATCTTTCCTACCTTTGCCCCGCAAATATTATTTGCTACGGGGTGCCTAACATTTCAGGCTGAGATCATACCCGCTGAACCTGGACCGGGTAATGCCGGTTAGGGAGTTATCAATCAACTTGCAGCAGTGTATTGTTTTCGTTTCCTTCTGTGCCTTTACGGGGTGTTGCGGGGGGTATGAAGGCAAATTTCTCTCTTAATTTGGAACGCATAGCGTATTAATCATTTTTAATACTTTTTTATTATGCGTTTGCTTTTCTTGAGCACCATCTTTTTTTTCTTTGCCTCATGCCCGCTGTGGGCACAATCTGACAGTGCGGAAGCTAATTCTCCCGATGAAGCCAATGTTGCCGGCATGGGCGATACCAATGCCATAAAAAACATACCGCTATTGCCGGTGTTGGTGCATAGCGTTAGGGCTAGTAATAATGCACCTTTTGCCAAAACAGAAATAAGCAAAGAAGAAATAGCCCGCCAAAATTTAGGGCAGGATTTGCCGGTTTTGCTGCAACTAACACCATCGGCAGTGGTCAATACCGATGCCGGTGCCGGAGTGGGCTATACGGGCATTCGCATCAGGGGCACAGACCCGGCACGCATCAATGTTACGCTGAATGGCATACCCGTAAACGACCCCGAAGAGCAGGGCGCATTTTTTGTAGATTTTCCCGATGTGGCAAGTTCTACCAACTCTATCCAAATTCAAAGGGGCGTGGGTAGCAGCACCAATGGCACGGGGGCTTTTGGTGCTACCATAAGCATTAACAACAATACCGTGAGTGAGGTGGCAGGGGCAAGCATCAGTAGTTCGGCAGGTTCGTTTAATACATTTAAGAATACATTGCAGGCAAGTACGGGTAGAATGGCAAACAAATTGGCATTAGACGTAAGACTGTCTCAAATCACCAGCGATGGCTATATTGAGCGGTCGGCAAGTAGGTTGCAGTCTTTGCAGGTAAATGCAGATTATAGTATTAGTAGCAATACTTCGTTAAAATTTATGATGATGCAAGGCAAGGAAAAAACCGGTCAGGCGTGGAACGGTGTGTATCAAGATTCACTGAATACGAACAGAAGGTATAATGAACTTGGACAAAAACCCGATAGTAGTTTTTATAATAATCAAACCGATAATTATATCCAAAACTATTAT
>RGMU01000437.1 GCA_010021705.1 Chitinophagia bacterium
GCGGTTAGCACAACTTGCAGATAAGATAACAAGGCCTCTTGAAAGGCAGCATCTTGTTGCCTAACCATATTAGTCAACTGACCATAGTTCAAAATTGGCCATAGCACTGTTGGACCAACAACAGCCATACGACTAGACCAATTAAACAACTCAGATAGAGAAGAGTTATTAATATCATTAGAAGAAAATCCAAAACTTCCAGTCAGTGAAAAAGCTGGATAAAGATTGGCTTTCACCGCTCCAATTCCTTCCAATTGAGTTATAGCCTTTAAACGAGCTTCATAAACGTCAGGTCTAAAATTAATCGCAGCAACAGGTATGCCTACAGCAACATCGTTAGGAGCTTTAGGAATGCCATAGCTTTTTGCTATAAGTTTATTTACTTCATCAGGTGGCACACCAAGTAATACGCCCAATCTGTCCTTGCTGCGTTGTAAATCTGTTAAAACGGATGGAAGAGTAGCTTTGGTTTTATATAGTTCAGTCTTAGCAAATTCAACATCTAATTGATTAGTTTCACCTTCCAAATATCTAGTGCTTGCAATACTATAACTTGCCTCTTGAACTTTTATATTATTTTCAATAACTTTAATTAGTTCTTCATAAGTTCTGATGCTTATGTAAGTAGAAGCTATATCTGCGGTTAAACTAACTAAAGCCCCATCATATGCAGCGTATGAAGCAAGGAATCCCGCGTTATCTGATAATATTTTGCGTCTGAATTTACCCCAAAAATCTAGCTCCCAATTTGCAGATAGACCATACATGGCAGTTGTGAATGTCGGAGGTAATACAAATTGAAATTCTTGTCCACCGATGCGTTGGTACATTAAATTAGCACCAAAATCTTGCTTTTGAGGGAAGAGTTTACCGGTTGATTGTGCGAGTACTGCTCGAGACTTTAATACTCTTGTCGCAGCAATTTGTATATTATAGCTATTTCTGTAGCCAAGATTTATTAAACAACTTAGAGTTGGATCATGAAAAGCTCGCCACCAATATGCATTACGAATAGGAGTTTCATGTACAGTTTTACCTGGCTGAACCCAATGCTTTGCAACTCTTTTTTCAGGCTCGCGATAATCAGGCCCAACCATTAGGCAAGAGCTTAGGAAAACTAGTGACGCAAAAGTTAATAGCTTTAGAATTTGCCTCACCATCTCTAACCATAAATTTATTTATTATTAAAAAATATAATCACAAAAAAAAAAGCAAAAGTCTATAGAAAGATCATGGTAAATGCATCTTATTTTAGAACAAAATGAAACTCATTTTCGCGCAATAGATGTAC
>RGMU01000438.1 GCA_010021705.1 Chitinophagia bacterium
CCATTATCGGCAGCCATGTCATAAGTTTTGTCCATGCCTTTTTGCAGTGCTTTACGCACAGTTTTATTGTTTGCTTTGGCATCTATTTTAAGGGCATTGTTGCCCGTATTGCCAAAGTTATAGGGTTGGAGTGTGGCATCTGTGGCATTGACTAAAGTTTTATAGGCAAAGCCTCCAATGCCTAAATAGGCATAATAGGAAAGTTGGTTGCGTGCTTGGTGAAAGTTGATGTTACCTACATTTACAATAAGGTCAAGGCTTAATTGAGATGCTTCGGTACGCGTTGCCCTATAGATAGGCGTAGCCGGCTGTGTATTAGTGGCATAATAAATCGGGGTATAATCTTGAAATTTGGTATAAGGGGCATCAAAAGCCGCTGTGGGCTGTACATCAAGGTTTTTGCCTACACCATATACATATTGTATGCGTGCCGAAAACATATACCCTAATGATTTGCGCACATGGAGGTGAAAACCGCCCCCGCCTTTTTGCCATAGCATAAGGGAAGGAATGTCTGATGATATGTTGTATAATCCAAAACCAAAACCCACTTCATACATATTGCGGGGCTTTGGTAGAAAGAAATATTGGTGGTCTTGGTATTTTTTAAATTGCTTCTGTTGCTTTTTGGTATAGTAAGACGAGTCTAAGGGGTCGTAGTTTTTGCCTCTATAGGTCATGTCCCGTGCCGACCATTGAACTGCACCCGGTGTTGGCGAAGAAGTAGTATCTTGCGCTCCTGAAACAAAGGAAAGCAAAACAAACAAAACTAATAGTAGCGAAATGCGTAGGCTGTTAAAACCGCTCATTAAAGTTGTAAATAGGAATGTGAATGATTGAATAAGGTAGCAAAAGTAAGATAGCATAGTGATAGCTATAAGAATAACTGATATTATAACAACTTTTTGGCACTTTTATTATCCTTCCTATATGCGCTATAGAAAAATAATAAGGCATTATTGAATATCTTATTGCATTTTTACGCCCTGAAACGTTGAACCGCACCGGCATGGAGTTAGTACATAAAGTGATAGGTAAGGAATTGCAGCTTTTTGAAAAGAAGTTTTCGGAAAATGTAGTTACCGAGAATCCTTTGTTAGACCGGATAATGAAATTTATTATAGCGCAAAAGCGTAAGCAAATGCGCCCCATGTATGTGTTTTTAAGTGCTGCCATTACGGGTAACATTACAGAGGCAACATACCGTGCTGCGGGCTTAATAGAACTTATGCACACGGCTTCGCTTATCCATGACGATGTGGTGGATAATGCCATGATGCGCCGCAATTT
>RGMU01000439.1 GCA_010021705.1 Chitinophagia bacterium
ACTTCCAAAACTTCCTTATGGCTATGGAGCTCTTGAGCCTTATATCGAAACGCATATTATGGAGCTGCACCACGCAAAACATCAACAAGCATATGTTGATGGACTAAACGCAGCGCTTGAAAAACACCCCGAGCTTTTTGCTAAACCTCTGGTTGAACTTTTACAGAATCTTGATGCTGTGCCAGAAGATATTCGTGCCGCTGTCAGAAACCATGGGGGTGGAGTTGAAAACCACACCTTCTTCTGGAATCTTATGAAACAGAACGGCGGCGGGGAACCACAAGGCAAAGTAGCAGAGGCGCTTAAAGAGTCTCTTGGTGGGTTTGAAAGTTTTAAAGATGAATTTTCCAAAGCAGCAAAGAGCAGGTTTGGCAGTGGCTGGGCGTGGTTGTCTATCGATAATGCCGGCAAGTTAGTAATTACTTCAACGGCTAACCAAGATACTCCGCTTTCTGGTGGACTTTACCCGATACTGGGTCTTGATGTGTGGGAACATGCCTACTATCTGCAGTATTTTAATCGTCGAGCAGATTACGTGAGTGCTTGGTGGAATGTGATCAACTGGGAACAGGTAGAAGAGAATTACCATCGCATTATTGGGTAAAAAGAAAAGAGGAAAGTGTTTAGCTTTCCTCTTTTTAGTTTTTGATAGATAGATAATAGTCTTTACGGTTGTGTAGGTGCACCATTGTTACGACTTATCAGTTTATAACCAAGAGTACAGAAGATACCAAGTGCAGCATATTCAGCACCTTTTTTAAGAGCCGCTTCAATAACCCATCTAGGTGTTATGTAAATAGTCAATCCCGTAGCTGTTAGAGTTGCTAATGTTGTTCCAGGATTTTCAATTGCAGGGGCCATTACTTGCCTTGCGCATCCTAATACAAAACGACCAGCATGGTTTGTTGCTAAAATTGTACTTTTACCTGCTCCGCCTATTCCATTGACTGCGGCAAGTATGTTAGTACCTATAGCTGTAAAATGTCGTGCAGCAGCTTCGCGGTGTTGTTCAGGTGTAAGTGATTGAGCAGGGGTGCCTGCACTAGCAGCGTTAACAGCTTGTGATCCGACACATAGTATAAGCCCTAAAAATAGTTTCTTAGACATAGTAACCTCCATTATTCCCCTAATTTTTTATTATTACTAATAGAATATATATTTTTATATTAAGTGCAAAGGCCCCCTGGTTTGAGCTTAAATAAGAGGAGTTATGGCAGATTTGGTAAAAAAAGGGCTATCAAGTATACTAGGAGCTTAAGTTTGTAATATTCGTTGTATCAATAAGGTAG
>RGMU01000440.1 GCA_010021705.1 Chitinophagia bacterium
AATACCTCCTATATTTGCATCTAGTTTGATTTTTTTACCTGCAACTTTAGCGCATTTTTTTGGAAATACTAAAGGTATGGAATGGTTGGCAAACGTTGGTTTAGCTTTATCTCCAGGCAGCCCTTTATATCTGATATTGTATGCAGTAGCTATTTTAGGTTTTGCATTCTTTTATACAGCACTAGTATTCAATCCAAAAGATACAGCTGATAATTTAAAAAAATCGGGCGCATATATACCAGGAATACGTCCAGGAGAACAAACTACCAAATACATCGATAATATAATGACAAAACTAACTTTAGTTGGAGCGTTGTATCTAGTTTTAGTATGTTTGTTACCTCAGCTAATGATGTATGCATGGCATGTTCCTTTTTATTTCGGCGGAACATCGTTACTGATAATTGTTGTTGTTATTATGGATTTTGTTGCACAAGTGCAGGCTCACCTAATGACGCAGCAGTATGATTCATTAATGAGAAAATCTAACGTTAAAGGTGGGAAACTACCAGGGTTATTATAGCACTAGTCTTATATACAAGTTTATAATAGCCAATTTCATTGACAAATTAATTGGAGTTACTAATGAAAGTAAGAGCCTCAGTTACACGTATTTGCAGAAATTGTAAAGTTGTTAAGCGCAAGGGAACAGTTCGCGTTATATGTAAAGATGCAAGACATAAGCAAAGACAGGGTTAATTTATATATAAGTTAATTTTGATATCGCAAGTGATTTATTTAAGATGAAGATTTAAATTTTATCTTGATTTTTAGATTTTATAGTAGTATGATTTTTACCCTTTGTGGTAAAGGAAATTTTGGAGATATGAATGGCTCGTATTGCAGGAGTAAACATAGCAGATAATAAGCATTTAGTTATCGCATTGACCGCAATCTATGGCGTTGGACTTCCAACATCTAAAAAGATATGTGCAGCACTAAATATAGATCCTGCAACTAAAGTTGCAGCATTGTCTGAAGAACAACTAGAAACTATTCGTAACGAGATTGCAAAGATTACTGTTGAAGGTGATTTGCGCCGAACTGTATCAATGAACATTAAACGTTTAATGGATCTAGGCTGTTATCGCGGTTTACGGCATAGGAGAGGCTTGCCTTTAAGAGGACAGCGAACTAAAACCAATGCTAGGACCAGAAAAGGTCGTCGCAAAAGTACAACTAATTGATTTAGGATATTCTTATGGCTACATCTAAGACAAAGCAAAATAAAACACGTAAAAAAGTTAAAAAGGTAGTAAC
>RGMU01000045.1 GCA_010021705.1 Chitinophagia bacterium
AAACTATTGGTTGGGGACTTTGAAAAATGGCTTATACGTGCTGTCGGAAAATTACCCAAACAGCTATGTGCATAACGATGCTTATACGGGCAATATTAACTATACCTATGCCGACAATACCAATCTATTTTTTGTTAATTCCAACAACCATATCTATCGGTTGCAGAAAAACAGTATTAACACCCTGTATAAATTGCCCACCGACACCACCAACCCCACCACCAATTTAGGGCATGTGATTCTAAGCCACAGCAATAAATCATACAGCTATTTGAATATTTACAATAAGTCGCTAACGCTGGTATCTGACCTATTAGGTAAGCCGCAAAAAACGGAAAAAAGCGTGCCGGAAATAGAAACAGAACTTATGAAATCTATATTGAACACCAAAGACAGAGTGTACGCCAGAACGGTGAACAAAATAATTGATTTAAGCATAGATACCGGCTGCAAAAAATGTGATAACATTAAAATTCATAAGATTTTTGAAAACAAAGAGCGGATATTCGGTTTTGCGAAAAATAAAGAGGATATATGGTATTCTACCGTGAACGGTATGTACAAAATAGTGAAGGACAGTGAACAAATAGCGTCTCAATTTTCTAAAAAGAACATTGCCTTTAAGCGGTTTGATTTTTTGAAAAATGGCTTGGTGGGCTATACCTACGGCAATAAACTATTGGTATGTACATCGTTTGACAGCAATTTAACGGTGGACACAGTAAAATACCAAAACTGTATATGGGATAAGTTTTATAAAATAGACAACAGCCACCTACTAATAAGCACCAATGACCTGTACCGAATATTCACGTTTAACGATACGGGTAATAAGCCTAACTTTGAAATTACTACCTTAGAAAATCAGTTTATACCGCTGCAAGCAGAAACGATTATATGCGATAGCAATAACTGTTATTTTTTTAAGAACGGCACTGTATATAGGTTTACCAAGCAAGAGCTTATTCAAAAAGTGCACCCTCCGCAAATCTACTTTACCACCATTGCGTATGGAGGCAAGTTGCGCCCTATTCACAATGCAATGCTTATGTCTTACAACTCGTCTAAAAATATAACCATTAGCTTTATAGCGAGTTCATTCTATGGCAAAAACATTAGCTATCAATTTGCACTTACCAAAAATAATGCAGAAGTTTGGCAAGACCTGAAAGGCGAAGAGATTAACTTAATTAATCCGGGCTATGGTGCATACAAGTTAAAAATAAGGGCAAAGACAGCCTCCAGCGGCTATTGTGCGCCCATAGAGTTTGCGTTTACAATTAATAAGCCATTTTGGGCAAAATGGTGGTTTATTGCTCTTTCTATATTGGCAGTGTTTATCCTAATTTTCTTTGGAGTGCGGTATAGAATTTATTTAGAACTTAAAAAGAGCGAGAAGGAGCATGAAGACAAAATACGGTTTTTACGAAGCGAATATAAAGCACTGAATGCCCTTATGAACCCACACTTTATATTCAATACATTAAATAATGTGCAAGGCTTGGTGAACCGGAATGACAAAGTAGCTGCTAATGAATATTTGCGGATATTTGCCGACCTTGTAAGGCAAAATATGCACAATGTATCTAAAGAACTGATACCGTTACAAAAAGAAATTGAACTGATAACCAATTATTTAGCTTTGGAAAAGCTAAGGTTTAAAGAATTGCTTAACTACGCTATAGAAGTAGATGAAGATGTAGATGATGGGGTGATAATGGTACCGCCGCTGATTATTCAGCCATTGATAGAAAACTCCATTAAACATGGAATATTGCCAATGCAGTCGGTTAATAGCCGTATAGATGTACTTATATATGAAAAAGAAGATAAACTGTTTATACAAGTAAAGGACAATGGTATAGGCTTTAATGCCGGTGGGCAAAAAAAAGACCCTAAGCACGAGTCTTATGGTTTGGGCAATATTAAAAGTAGGCTACACCAGTTAAGCATAATTATGGGTAAGCAAATAGATTTTTACTTTAGTGAAGAGGTGGTGAATAATGTGAAGTGGACGGTGGCTACCATTACCATAGCCTATTAAGAAGACATAATGCTAAAAATTTATCCGCAAAAACCATTATTCCTAATAACATACTATATTTGCTATTTATGCCAAAATCTAAGAAAAAGAGTACAAAAATTGATTTAAAATGGATATTAACGGCTATAGTAATTATGCTGTTAAGTGGTGGAGTGCTGTTGGGGCTACTATTATTTGCCCCAAATGTAACCAAAACAGGCTTTGTGTACATTAAACCCGGTGAAAGCAAAAATTATACATTTGCCTATCTGACAGACAGTGGCTTTTTGAGCCTGCCTTTTACTACCAACATAGCTGCTTCGCTGATACATGTACCGGCACATATAAAGCCGGGTAAGTATGCACTAACGGCAGGCGAATCTAATTTTGAATTGCTGCGGATGCTTCGTAACGGTAAGCAAGTATCTATCAAAATTACGATTAATAAAATGCGGACAATGAATGAATTAGAACATTTATTGACATCCAACCTGAATGTTACTGCCGAACAATTAGAAAACCAGCTTCACAAAAGCAAATACCTTAACCACTATGGCATAGACAGTGCTACTGTATTTTGCGGCATTATGCCGGATACTTATGAGTATTTTTGGTGCGCTTCGGCAGAAACTATTTTTTCTAAAATTTTCAAAAATTACACTCATTTTTGGACAGATGCGCGCAAAGAAAAAGCAACACAGCTTGGGCTAACGCCACAAACAGCTACCATATTAGCCTCTATAGTAGAAGAAGAAACAAATAAAGCAGAAGATAAGCCCCTTATAGCATGTGTGTATTTGAACCGCTTAGCCAAAGGCATGAAGCTACAAGCCGACCCTACGGTAAAATATGCTATAGGCGATTTTACGATAAAGCGAGTAACAGGGAATATGCTGTTAATACCTTCGCCATATAACACTTATCAAAATACAGGGTTGCCACCAAGCTGTATTTGCACACCTATGCCGGCTACCATAGACGCTGTATTGAGCGCACCCAAGTGTAGCTATATCTACTTTTGCGCTAATGCTTCGCTTGACGGGAGTACAAGTTTTGCAAGCACCGATGAGCAACACTTAAAAAATGCACGTGCCTATCAACAAGCCCTTAATCAACGCGGGATTCACTAAACTAATTTGACGCAGATATTTGACTAAAATAGCTACATTTGCATAAAATCTGCTTTTATGCTATTTCATTCCATTTTGCTATTTCTTTTCTGCTTTTTACCACAGCCCACGCCGTCTCCGGAGCCTACACCAACCCCCGAGCCCCCAAAAAACCTACCTACCATTTATTCCTTCAAAGTAGATGGGCTAACGGGTGGCACTATTGATTTTTCTGCCTATAAGGGCAAAAAAATACTTATAGTGAACACGGCATCGGAATGTGGTTATACGCCTCAATATGAAGGCTTAGAAAAGTTAAATAAAAAATATGCCGGTAAATTGGTGATAGTGGGTTTTCCTGCCAACAATTTTGGAGCGCAAGAACCGGGTTCTAATACACAAATAAGAGAGTTTTGTACTAAAAACTATGGTGTTGGGTTTCCAATGGCTGCCAAAATAAGCGTAAAGGGAAGCGATATGCACCCTATTTACCAATGGCTTACACAAAAGAGTCAAAACGGCGTGAAGGACAGTGAAGTAAAGTGGAACTTTCAAAAGTATTTGCTGAACGAAAAAGGAGAGCTAATAGAAGTATTCTACTCCAAAGTGAAGCCGGAAGACTCGGTATTGATAAAGGCTATTGAAAGCTAATTTATCTTAATTAGGGTGCACTTTTTTAAGCATTTCGTTTTGGAGGTACAGCTGATAGCCATATCCGGCAGATGCTTCTAATTCTTGGGTAATGCGCTCTATGTCTTTGTCATCTCCGGTGGGGTCATACTCTTTCCGCAGATTATTGTTAAATACTATGCCTACCGACTGCCACAGCACAGCCGACACATCGCCTTTAAGCTCTCGGATAATTTTATAGCAGCTTTTACCCGTTTGGCGGTTGATAAGCCTTATCAACACATGCCCTTGCTCAATAGAGAGGTTTTTAAGGGGCTTTTTGAAACACTCGTCAAGCTGGTTATCCACTTTTTTTAGGTATTGCTTGCGGTCTTTTCGGGTATCTAATTTATCCATATCTTGGTTAATTTCTTTGAAGACTGTGCCTGCAAGCAAGGCGTAGCGGTAAACATAAAACACATTTACCCTTAGTGTATTAAGCCGTTTTATTTCATCGGCATCAAGTCCTTTATCCCTTATGGTGCATTCGGGTAGGAAAATAAACGGATAATGTGCCCCCGCAACTTCAACGCCTCCTAAGCGAATGGTGTCGTTAGCTGATAAAGCTTGCGCCATAACGCTATGGGGAAGTGAAGCAGTTAGGAATAGTAGAAGAACGTAATAACGAAGGGATTGGGGCATAGTGGCACATTAGTTAATACAAATGTAACGCAATAGTGCCAAATTAATTGTGAATAAAATGCCAATTAATTATCCTGCACGCGTTTAGCATCACGGAATTTGTGCATTACACCAGCCTGAATGCTAAAGTAGCCGGGGTGTAGGTTGTTGCCATTAGTAAACGTAGCCCTTGACAGGTCTCCAAATGGCATAAAGCTGTAATACTCGTTAAAAGTGAACTGCCACATTTTGCCCAATGGCAAGTGTTGCTTTAAGCCAAATGCCCAACGGCATATTACGCTGTTCATGTAAAAGTCGGTAGAGCGCGTGAGGTCAGAAACGGGTATGGGGTTGTTAAGTAAGTGGTATTCACGGGTGTTTTGTGTGGCATTTAGCAAAAAACCGATAGACACATTAGAATATACGTGTAAATATTGGCGGTATTTACCTATGCCTAAGTCTATGGTGGGTCCTATAAGCAAATAAGATGACTTGTGGTTTACTTCTTTACCATATATACCACCAACCCCATCGGCTTGGGTAACTTTAAAGTCAAAGGCATACTGTTCAAAACCGGCTCGCCCACCCCAATACCAATTTTTAGTGCCAGCCAATTTTCTTAGATAATGAATATTAGAAGCAAATACCACATCGGTACTTTCAGTAGGCAGTTGGGACTCGGAAATGGCACCGTTGGAAAAGGCAGGAACACCTGCACCCAATTCCACGCCTAAGCGATTTTGAGCCTTTAGCTCGTTAAAACCGAATAAAATACCAATGAGTAGTAGCAGTTTGAACTTCATGGGCGAAAAATAAGCAATTTTTGGTACTATGCTTCT
Source organism: Chitinophagia bacterium (assembly GCA_010021705.1). GTDB lineage: Bacteria > Bacteroidota > Bacteroidia > Chitinophagales > Chitinophagaceae > RGMU01. The sequence continues at coordinate 5,262 of RGMU01000045.1, forward strand.
ATATTAAGAATAGAAATGTGGGTAAAAATAAAATTAACGGATATTTTTTAAGAACTTATCCATAATATCTTCTTTTGTAGGAGTGCGGTAGGTGATTCCTACGCGGATAGTGAAGTAAGTGGGTTTGAAAAACTTAGCAGCTGCATTGTTAAACGTGGGGCTTTCGGCTTCCCTTGTTTTGCTAAGCGGAGTGGTTAAAAAGCCCAAGTCTTCGGTGATAGAGATGCGTAAAAATCTTGATATGGAAAAATAGGTGGTTGCACCCATGCCAATACGATAAACTGTTGAGCTAATATTTTGCGAAGCGTCTATGGTGCTGTCATAAATGCCCTCGGAACGGTAGCTAACTTTGTTCCACTTGCGCACCGAATCGTAGCCGTCAATTTTATAACCCATGCCTGCATTAACATATACTTGCGTTTTACCGGTGTGGGTAAGATGCACAATGGTCATGGGAGACGCAAAAGAATAAGAGCTACTATGGCGTACACTTGCACCATATTGTTTGCCCTGGTCCTTGTTATAGTAAAGGTTATAATTTTGCACAAATACATCTGTACCCACTCCAACGCCATAAGCTATGCCTCTATAATAAGTAGTGCCGTAAGACTGGCTTATGTCATAGTTATATTTACCGGTAAGCCCAAAGCCCGTCCATGCAGTAGAGAAGGAGTTTGCATGGGCTGCAACGGTAAAACAAACAATAAAAAAGGCAATAAAGTAAAGTTTTAGTTTCATGTGCTAAAGGTATGGCAATATTTTTGGATATAGAAATTTTTTTCTATTGCAGCAACTATTGTGCAAAAATGGGTGCTTCTAATATAATGAGTTTTAACGCTACTATTTATCAGTATCCATTTGAGTTTTATTAATTATTACGCGTGTATGAAAAGTCTGAGTGTAATCTCCGGAACCCGGTGTGCATAGCTGTATCAAAAACTTACCTAATGGATAAGTTTGTTTGGCGTTTTCATAAGCATCTGCGTGGGAATTATAGCTACCCACTACTTGATTATCCACAATGACAATATGCTTACCATTATACTTTTGCACAAGCTCGTCTTGATTCGCCAAATAAAAGTTAAATTTCTTCTCAAGCATAATATTACGCTATCTAATACGATGCAAAGTTACAAAAAAATACGGACAAACGCTTTACAATAGTTGTAGCAATATGATAAAAACAAAAGCGACCTGCTATGCACAAGTCGCTTTTGTTTTTATTTTATTTACAGGCAAAATTGCCTATGCTTGGCTTTTAAGGTCTTCTATGCGCTGAGCGTGGTTAATTTCAACGTTCAATGCGCCTGATTTGTCCATGTCCACCAATACGGGTGCAGCCACAAATATGGAAGAGTATGTACCGGTGAATACGCCTATAAGCATGGCAAATGCGAAACCGCGTGTGGCTTCACCACCCACCACAAATAGTATGATTAGGGTAATGAATACGGTAAGCGAGGTCATAATAGTACGGCTAAGCGTATCGTTAATGGCACGGTTAATAACGCTTACTTTATCTTCACCCGGTGTGTGGCGGAAATATTCCCTAATTCTGTCAAATACAATTACGGTATCATTCATGGAGAAGCCCACCACCGTTAACACGGCAGCAATAAAGTGCTGGTCAATCTCAAGGGCAAAAGGAACTTTACCTCTAAAGAAGGAGAACACGGCAAGAGTAACGCAAATATCGTGCAGCAAAGACAATATAGTACCTAATGAATATTGCCATTTGCGGAAACGGAACAATATGTATAGGAAGATGGCTAATAGCGAAAGTACGGTTGCATTGATAGCTCCTTGCTTTAGTTCTTTTGATATTACTGCCGATACTTTGTTGCTGGATAGTAAGTACCTGGTTTTGAATACATCAAACGTTACTCCGGCAGGCAGCATGTTTTCTTTATTAAGTCCTTCATGTAGCTTCTCTTCCACTTGCATATCCGCGCTTTGGCTACGGTTTTCAATCATGAAAGACGTGGTGATGTCTAATTGGTTGTTGTTGCCTATGGTCTTAACGGTAGGAAACTCGCCAAAGTAAGGCTTTAATTTAGTGCGGGCATCTTCAATGGTGATGGGCTTGTCAAACTTAATTTTGAAGCTACGACCACCGCTAAATTCAACGCCTTTGTCAAAGCCCACCCAATAGGTGCTGATACCTGCCAAAAGCACAATAACAGATATAATGTAAGTATATTTACGAGCCTCAACAAATTTGAAGTGGGCTTTTTTGAAGATAGACTTAGACAGTCCGGTAAAGTAGTTGAAGTGTCTGCCACGCTTAGTGTACATATCTGTAATTAAGCGGGAAACCAATATACCGCAGAATAAGGATAGTAGGATGCCAATAATTTGGGTAGTAGCAAAGCCTTTGATAGGACCTAAACCGCAATTAAAGAGGATAATAGCTGTGATAAGGGTGGTTACGTGTCCGTCTAATACCGGAGCGTAAGACCGCTTATAACCTTCAGATACGGCATCTAAATATGACTTCCCTGCCGTCAGTTCTTCTTTTATCCGTTCAAAGATAATTACGTTTGTATCCACAGCCATGCCCACCGTGAGCACTAAGCCTGCAATACCTGCCATAGTAAGGGTTGCACCTAAAAGCGATATAGACAATATGCCTACGGTAAACAATAAGTTCAGAATAAGTGAAATATCTGCCACAATACCGCCACTATTATAATAAACAAGCATTAATGCGAATATTATGATAAACGACAGCATAAGCGAGTTCATACCCTTGTCAATGTTTTCTTTACCTAAAGTAGGACCTACCACTTGCTCTGCCACAATATGTGCCGGAGCGGGTAGCTTACCGGTTTTAAGGATATTGGCAAGGTCGGTGGCTTGTTCAGGGGTAAAGTTGCCTTGTATTTCAGTTTCTACGCTGTTGATAGCACCTTCCACTTTAGGGCAAGAGTAAACTTTATCGTCTAACACAATGGCTATAAACTTTCTCACGTTGTGGGCGGTCATATCTCTCCATAGTTGCTGCCCGCTATTGTCCATGCTCATCAAAACATTAGGCTTACCGTTTAATTGATTAAGGCTGGTACGCGCATCTGTAACATGTTCACCTTCAATTTTAGCATTGCCGCCCGGAGGCACTTTAACGGCATAAGCATAAAGGAAATTAGATTTTCTATCTTGGTCTGCTGCATAAAGTATTTTTACGTTAGCCGGTAACCTTGCTTTTACTACATCAATATTAAGGTATTCGTGTAGCTTGGCAGTGTCCTTTTTCTGTACTATGCCAATCACAGCACCGGGTACAAAACGGTTATTTTCGTCAGTAAATGGGTTTAATACAAAGAAAAGCGGGTTTTTAGCGCGAGCTTCGTCAATTTTAGCTTGGTTGCTGTCGGCTCCTTTTTTAGAACCGCCCTTCACCATACCACTTAAACTATGGCTACCGGTATCGGGGGTTATGGAACCGGGTTTTGCTTTAAGGGTATCAGTTCCGTTAGCAGTTTTAGTGGAGTCAGTGCTGTGTGTGCTATCACTTGCAGCAGTATCCACATCGCCGGCAAGATAGTGGCTAAGAGCAAGGTCTGCGGCTTGTAGGCTACCGGCAAACTCTTCGTTGGTGTAGGTTTCAAAAAACTGAAGCTTGGCAGTAGCCTGTAAATAGCCTCGCACACGGTCAGGATTGTGCACACCGGCTAACTCTACATTTATTATACCTTTGGCTTCATCGAGGCTAACGCTGTTGCTTGATACGCCAAATTTGTCTATACGCTTTTGCAACACGCTATAGGTGTTCTTAATGGCATCTGCGGCAGCTTCTCTAATAGCGTTTATTACTTCTTTGTTGGTAGAAGCTAATGTAATGTTTTTGGTGCCGGGTTTTACAAAAAGCGGAGCAAGTTTTACGCCTGCATTTTGCTCTTCAAAACTTTCTCCGAATAATACAATAAAGTTTACATCGCTTTTTTCGCGTTTAGCGTTGGCAGCTTCTAATGCCTTTTTGAGCCTCATGTCTTTTGGACTATTGCTAAGGGCAAGTACCATTTCGTCAAGCCCTACTTCAAGGGTAACGTTCATACCGCCCTGTAAGTCAAGACCTAATTTAAGCTCTTCGTCTTTTGCGCTTTGGAGTGTGTATTTTTTAATACCTATATTAAAAATTTCTACGCCAAGCATGCTATCGTTTATGGCTTCATAGCGTGTTTCTACAAGCCTCCGGGTAGAATCGGCATTGGCACCGGGATATTTGGCTTTAATTTCGCGTTCTGCCTGTGCCTGCATGCTCTTTTCAACATTCCGTACTACAAATGTGATGGATAGCTGGTAAACGGCAAACAGGATTAGGATTATGGTGAAAAACTGTACTAAACCTTTTAGTTGCATTGGTTTCTAAAAAAAGTATATGTAGTATTATTTAAAATGGTTGGCAAAGGTAGTATATTTTATAGAATTATCGCCTACCTATAAAAATATAT